>JAPLOC010001299.1 GCA_026692825.1 Planctomycetota bacterium
GCGTCATCGAACCTGCCGGCCGGGACGGCGACCCGGTCGAGCGGTCTCTGGCGCTGCCTGCCGACTTTCCGCTGCTGCGCGAATGGGCTCTGAACGGGGCCGGTCCCGTCGCCGAGCCGGGGTCGGTGCCATCGCCGCCGAATGACCCGATCGCCTTGCTCGTGATCGAAGCGCTCCCGCAGCAGGTCGCGAAATGGCGGGAGCCGGAGATGCGGACGCTGCTCGATCAGCTCAACCGCCTCGCCGCCCAACGCCACATGGCGATTCTGCTGGTGACGCCCCTCAAGGTGCCGACGACCAAAGTGTCGGCAAAACATGTCACGCTGGCGAAGGCGTACGGGAGTTCGATGTTGGTTGAGTCGGCCGCTGCACTCTGGCACATCGAAAAGAACGCATCCGACCCCGGTCGCTACGACCTCATTTCCCATAAAGTCTGCCGAAAACCACCGACAATCGGTTTTTCCGTGGGAGAGAACGGCATCTCCTGGATGATTCCCGGTTGGGATGATCCCCGCCCGATCAACTTCTGGCCAGGGCAGCCGGAGCGGGCTTTTGTGATGCCGGTGATGACACCGCCCGCATCGTGTCCGGGCGAGAACCCGCCGCCACCCCCGTCGCCGTCTCCGAGCCGCGCCCGCCAGGAAGTGGTCTACGACTACCGCATCCCAAAAGGCGCAGCTCCAACTCACCCCCCGGTTTCCGACCGCGCGCAGAAACAGTCTCGTCACGAACCGGTCAGTTGGCCCGAAACCCGCGTCAACCAGGAGCGAATGTGTCGCGAACTGGATACCAGTCCGCCCCGACCAGCGGTCGACCCATCTCCTACCCCCCGGAAAACGGAAGCCGAACTGCGGCAGTCGCCGGAATGGAAACGCGGCGAATGCGCAGGCCATTGACCCGAGATTCGAGACGATGATAGGCTGAATGGATCGTCACACAATTTCCGCAGGTCGAATGATGTCACTCCACATTGAACTGGAAGCCGTCCCTCTCGAGTCCGACACCGATGGTGTCGTTCGGGTTGTAAAGACGCGTGTGACGCTGGACACAATTGTCTATGCATTCCAGGAGGGGTTGTCCGCCGAAGAAATTTCTGAACAATACCCAGCGGTCCCGTTGGGTATCGTCTATTCAACAATCGGCTACTACCTGACCCACCAATCCCTGGTCCAGTCATATCTTGAAAGTCGTGAAGACGCTGCCCAAACGACACGTGTCAGAAATGAGACTCGGGTCTCGCTACCTGGAATTCTCGCGAGATTGCTGGCGCGACGTCAGAAATCTGGGTAGGAATCCGCCCGACTGGATACGCACTTACAACCACTTCCCCAACACCCCACCGCGCGCCGCCAGCGCGTCGATCTTTTTGGTCACTGCCGGATCCTCGATCAGCGGCGGCGCATGATGTGGTTTGATTCTCGCGTCGATGATCAACGAGCCCCGGCAGCCCCAGTGTTTGTAACGCGAAAACGCCCGGACGCCGTCCAGATCGGTCGCGGGGTTGCTGCGGGTGAAGGTCACCCATAGAAAGTTGTTGAGACTTCGTGCCGTGAAATCGCTGTCGTCGACCGCGACAATCAAGGGGAATGCGGCGGCGATCGATTCGGCGTTCTCTCCCCAGGCCTGCTCCAGCGCGATTCCCAAATCCGTCAGCGTCGCGCGGACCTTCACCGCGAGGACTCCCGGGAGCGCCGCACGTGGCTCGCTCATCCCGTCAGGCAATCTCAGATCGGCGGGAATCTTGGTCCCCAGCGTTCGTTTCGATTTCCCCACGGCGGCAATCACCACCTTGGATCCCGCGTTGAATCCTTCACCGCTGTAGTCGAGCGTGTCAATCGTCGTACACGTTTGAAAATGGAGATCACGTCGCCAGTCAACCCGTTCCAGCATGTGCTGGAAAAACCGCCCGATATCATGCAGATCGAGAGACTCATCATCAAACCGGTTGCCGATCCAGACGTACTTCGCCAGCGACATCTGCCCCTGTCCCAGTATGGCGTTTGCCTGCGTGAGCAGTTCCTGCGGCCGATCGCTCGCGTGGAATGGCATGTAACGCTCACTGCCAATCGCCAGCAACAGTGGATGCACACCCGCCGCGTCGACCGCGTGAACCTCCTTGATTCCGGGCAACACGGTCGGAATGATCGGGCCGGTCAGTTCATGGATCAGTTGCCCAAACGTGGTGTCTTCCTGCGGAGGCCGGCCCACCACGGTGAACGGCCAGATCGCTCCTTCGCGGGCGTAAACGTGTTCGACGTTGAGTACGGGAAATTCATGCGCCAGGCTGTAGTATCCCAGATGATCCCCAAACGGTCCCTCCGGAAGTTGTCGGCTCGGGTCAATCGTTCCAGTGATGCAGAAGTCGGCGTCGGCGTACATCGGCAACGAGCCGGCACGGGAAACCATCGGGATTCGTCCTCCCGCGAGTGCCCCCGCGAACGTGAGTTCGCTCAACCCCTCAGGGAGCGGCATCACCGCCGCCAGCGTCATCGCGGGATGTCCCCCCACGAAGATGTTCACCCGAAAGGGGCGGCCCGCGCGAATGGCCGCCTGGTGATGGACGCCGATCCCGCGATGAATCTGGTAGTGCAGTCCGATCTCGCGATCCGCCGCGTATTGATTCCCCGACAACTGCACGCGGTACATTCCCAGGTTCGACTTCCCGAATCCTGGCTGCGTGACATCTTCACTGTAGACCTGAGGCAGCGTGATGAACGCGCCGCCATCGTCCGGCCAGGACTTCAACTGGGGAAGGTCGCTGAGCCGAATTTCGTGGTCCAGCACCGGGCCTCGGCGGACCGATTTCGGTCGCATTCGCCAGGCGGTGAGTGGTGCCGACCAGTAACGGAGGGGATTCCGCAGGGCGGCGGTCGGGTCGATTTTGAGTTCAATCGCCCGGCGAACCGCCTCGTACGTATGACGAAACATGTATCGCGCCCGGTCGAGCGTGCCAAACAGATTCGACACCATCGGGAACCGGCAGCCGACCACGTTGGTGAAGCACACCGCCGGCCCGCCCGAGAGGTACACCCGACGCTGAATCTCGGCGGCTTCGAGCCGGGGATCGATCGGTTCGTCGAGGCGCACCAAGTGCCCGGCTTGGGCGAGATCTTCGACGATGTGGCGTAAAGAGAACATGCGAGCGGCCTGCAAGACAATCAGTGACGGGGGATTGGGAGGAACATCCCGAATCAGCGTTTTCGCTGCATCGCCCGTTGGATTTCCCGCTGCGCTTCGGTTTTCTTCAGGGTCTCGCGTTTGTCGTGCAGTTTCTTGCCGCGCGCGACCGCGACCGCCACCTTGATTTTCCCCTGCTTGATGTACATCGAAAGCGGGATCAGCGTCAGCCCTTTATGGTCGGCCTGCTCGGCGAATTTTCGCAATTCGCGACGATGCAGCAGAAGTTTGCGCGGGCGGCGCGGTTCATGATTCAGGATACTGGCCTGAGGATAGACCGCGATGTCGCAGCTCAACAGCCACAGCGCCCCCTCGCGCATCCGGGCGTACGCCTCGTCGAGCGACACTTTGCCACTGCGGATGCTCTTTACTTCGCTCCCCTGCAGCATGACGCCGCATTCCAATTCCGAGAGAATCTCGTAATTGTGCTTCGCCTTGCGGTTGGTGCAGATGGGGCGGTTGTTTTCCGGGCTTTCTTCCCGGGCCGACTTGGACATGGAGGCTGCGGTCTCGTGAAACTCGACGTCGAATCAGAACACTGATGTTCACCTTACCGCATCCGGGGCGGAATCACAAACCCGTGTTTCGGAATGGTCAGTTTCTCCCCCGCCCGCCAGCCGGCTCTTCGCCACCGAGAACGACCGGAATCCGCAGTTCTTTTCCCGCTCGCATCACGGTGATGGTCATCCGGTCGCCGGGGCGTTTCGATTCGATGACCGACAGAAAATCATCGGCGGTTTTGACCCTTTCTCCATCCAGTCCCACGATCAGGTCGGCGGCCGACCGATCTTCGGTTTCAAACACCAGCGGTCCCTTCCGCCGGGTCGCCATCTGCGGACCGCGCAGTCCAGCCCGTTCCGCCGGCCCGTTGGGAACCAGTCGGTAGATCAGCAATCCCAATTCCGTCTCGAAGACTTTGGCGATGCCGATCTCGGGGCGAACGATTCGCCCCCGTTCCAGAAGCTGGGGGACAATCCGCGAGACCAGGCTCACCGGGATCGCGAACCCGACACCGGCACTCTGGCCGGTCTTGCTGGCGATCGCCGTGGTGATTCCGATCAGCCGGCCATGGGCGTCAAGCAGTGGCCCGCCAGAGTTCCCCGGATTGATCGCGGCGTCAATTTGAATGATCGACTTGATGGTACGGGTTTCATTCACCTGCAACGTGCGGTTCAGACTGGAGATGATGCCGGTAGTCAGGGTCCGTTCAAGTCCGAACGGATTCCCAATCGCGAAGACCCGCATTCCCACTTTGAGTTCCCGCGAATCTCCCAGTTCCACGGGATGCAGGATCTCTGGCGGGGCGTCGATGCGAATCACCGCGACGTCGTTGACCGGATCGGCTCCCACGAATTTCGCTTCGTACGACTTGCCATCGAACAGTGTCACCGCGACCTGCCGAGCGCCTTCGATCACATGGTTGTTCGTGAGGATGTTTCCCGACTTGTCCAGCACGCTTCCCGAACCCGACCCTTCAGTCGGAACCTCCAGAGCGAACAAACCGGTTTCCCGTGTCCCCTTGGTGGTGATGTGGGCGACGCTGCGATTGCCGGTCTCGTAGACGGCGATATTGACGCGTTCTTCCGACGTGAGTCCATCGGCCCCGAACAGACTCTCGTGGTTGTGTTCCGGGTGATTTTCCGGCTCCGAGAGTTCCCCCCGGCGACCACCGAGTGGGGCTTCATCCAATCCCGGGCGCGGCCCATCGACGACACGTCGGCCCCCCCGGGGAGCAGGCTCGTCACCATAGGCGGAATCCACCAGCGGCTTGTGATCGATCAGGAACGCGACCGTCACGCCCCCCACAATCGCCGACAACAGACAGCTCACACAGTACTTCCACATCATCCTCTCCACTGGATCAATCTCTCCACTGGATCATACTCTCCACTGGCGCGGGTGCCTGAGGAATGGTATAAAACTTTCCTCGAATCGTCTCAAGAGCCGATTTCGAACCGAACCATTCCAGGAGCGACACACGACATGAAACGGATTGCGATTCTGACCGCCGGCGGCGACACCCCCGCACTCAACGCCACCATCGCGGGGGCGGTGACACGGGCCAACTCGCTGCAGATTCGCGTGTTTGGAATCATCAAAGGGTTCTCAGGATTGCTGAACCCGCAGTTTCCGCACTTGGAACTCAATCCGCTGTTTCATTCGATCCCCGAATTGAATCCCTGCCTCGGCGGGACGATTCTGGGGGCGTCGCGGACGTATGTTGATGGCAACGACAAGGTGGCGCTCGACGCTGTGGCGATGCGGCTGAAGGCGCTCAAAATCGATGGCCTGATTTGCATCGGTGGTGACGGAACGATCAACGGCATGCAGCCGCTGGCTGATTATCTCCCCGTGGTGCTGGCTCCGAAAACGATCGACAACGATCTGGGTCTCAATTACCCGGATGAGGCGAACGAGTGGATTCGTGAGGCCGACGACGCGCCGGGCAAGCCCCGTTATCGCCGGGTGAAGAAGAACCGCGAGATCGAACTCGACGAGATCATCAACTACGCGACCCCGGGTTATGCGACGGCCGTCTATGTCGCCGCGACCGGGATCGAACGCATTCGCACGACCGCCGAGAGTCACCGGCGGATCGCGATCATTGAGGTGATGGGGCGCGATTCAGGCTACATCGCGCTGGGGTCGGCGTACGGCCAGCCCGATATCATTCTGCTCCCGGAATACGCGATCGATCTGGACAGCATTACCACGCGTGTGAAAGAACTGTACGACCTCCAGAAACATGTCGTCATGGTGGTCGGCGAAGGGGTTGTCACCCAAGATGGGACATTGCTGGGTGACGAAATGAAACAGACCGATCCCTCGGGGAAACCGATTCTCAGTGGTGCATCCGAGGTGATTCGAAACGCGCTCAT
>JAPLOC010001300.1:0-6521 GCA_026692825.1 Planctomycetota bacterium
GATAGGAATCTCGGTCGGAAAGAGGAGGGGACGGATCAACGGGAATGCCCGCGTTGGCTGTCCGTCTCCTCATTATAGCCAATTGGGGAGATCGACGATACCCCCTTGAATCGCTTCACTCGGCACAATCGGCGCTGCCAAACGTGGCTATCGCCACGGTTTTGCGGTGAGTCTCTCCCACAAAACTACGCCGCCCGACGCGTGCCGCTCTGTTCGGGTGTATGCTGCGCACAACCGGCCCCCTCATTCGCATCGACGATCGGCAATGAGACCGGCGCGGCGACGTGATCGAGCTTCGCCTGGAGCGGTTGGCTGGATTTTCCGACTCCCAGCCAGCGACCCGCCGTCGAGACCGCAGCGTGCAGTCGGGGCATCAGAAACGCCCAGTTGTTTCGCAGATACTCCCAGCGGAAGTAATACTGGCGGAAGCACTCGCGGTGCAGTTCCGCGACTTCTTCCGTGGTCAGATGCTCGTACTTGAGGTTCGGTGTATAGACGTCGTATCGGCTCCAGTCTTTACTGGCGATGAGGTCTTGAATCTCGTTGATGAAGCCGGTTCCGGGATAGGGGGTACAGACGTTGAAATTCGCCGCGAACGGGTTGACCTGCTTGGCGTACCGAGCCACCGAGCGGATTGTCGCTTTGGTGTCTTCGGGAAATCCAATCATGAACCCGGAAACGACCCGGACCCCCAACTCCCGGCACATCTCGACAAAATGGCCCTGTTTGTCGTCCTTGATCGGGGCGCGTTTGTACTTCACCAGCGTGTCCCGGCTGGGGGTCTCGATTCCGACGGTCACTGACGTTAGTCCGACGTCCCGGAGCATCTCGAGTGTCTCGCGGGTCAGAATCTCAATCCGGGTTTCGACCGAGAATTGCACCCGTTTCGGCAACTTGCCGATCTCGGCCGCCAGTTCCGTCATGTGCTTCTTTTTGGCACCAAACAGCGGATCGCGGAATTTGAATGACTGGAATCCGTACTGCTTCATGCCTCGCCGCATCTCTTCGACGACAAGTCCTGGCGATCGCGTGCGGACCTTGTTTTCAAGGATGATGTACGGACAGTAGGAACAGCTCAGTGTACAGCCGCGGCTCGACTGGATGTAAGCCGTTGGGAACTTCCAGAAGTCGTACCCGACGCGGAATTTCTGATACGGAAACACCGACCAATCTGGAAATGGCAGCGTGTCGAGATTCGCGACGGTGCCGATCTCCTGTCGTGCGTCGGCACAACCGAGGACGGTGTCGAGCTTTTCCAGGAGCTGCTCCGGTTCCCCTTTGAGAACCTTACAGTCCAGCCCTTCGAAACTCTCGGGCATCGTGCTGGCGACCTGTCCGGTGACGACGATTTGCGCCCCGGGTTGTTTTCGCTTGATCTCGGCGATCGCCAGCAGTTCATGCGGGAGGGTCATGAGCGCCGGGTTCAGGACAAACAGATCCGCAGTGGGAATCTCCTCGAGAGCGTACTCAACGCTGTGTCCCTTCGCCTTCAGTCCCGCCGCCAGATACCCAAACGCCAGGGGGGGGGCGCGAAAATCGTTGCGATAGACCCGTTCGATTAACTTCTCGCGGAAGCCCTTGCCGTGAAATTGGCCGACGCCGAACCCGCCGGCGAAGTCCTTGTACGCCCCGCCGTGTCGGGTGTCCCAGAGTACGATGTGCATGTTCTGATCCTTGCTGGCGACAGTCCGATTGGAAGGGACGGAGGTCGCGAAGTGATGAGCGTCGTGAAGTGGAACCGGAAGCGGAATTGGTAAAGCGGTCGAACAGGAGTCAGGCGGCGCGTCGAGCGCCAGGCGCGGGAGAATCCGATTGACTCGTCTTGATTGTGAGCCGGATCGAAGCGACTTCGGGTGTCGGTTCGCGGTTTAAAATTCGAGTGCGGTTGGGGGCATCCATGGAGTAGTGGATGCCGCGCCAGACGATCGTGCGGCCGACGGCGGCAGAAAGGAGAGCGCCCCAGGTCGCCAGCGAAACCAGTGGCCACGCCCAGATGTTGATTCTCGAGACCGATCGATAGCTGTCGTCGGAAACTCGAATGAAGGGGCGAACCGCCGACAGGGAAAGCCCCCAGCGGCAGACCCCAAGCAGGTAGACCATGCCGGCCAGCAGGGTGGGAATCCAATGGTTGGAACCGGAGCCAACGTCCAGCATTGCGGCAGTCGCCAATCCCCAGAGCGCCAATTGGCCCGACAGCCCGCCCCAAAATCCAAAGTGCCACCACCGCGGGACGTAGTTTCGCACTACCAGGAACTGGCGCCGGAGAAACTCTCCACCGGAGTTCCAAGAGAAAACAGCGGGGGAGGTGACGAGCGCGTGAGGTTCGTAACTTACGCGGAGATTCGCCTCGCGCACGAGCCGGCTGATGATCAGGTCGTCACTGAGACTGCCATGCCAGGCGTCCGGGAGTCCCAGTTGATCGAAGACTTCGCCGCGAATGGCCCAGGCACCACCCCAAACAAGGTTGAATCCATGGGGGCCGAGCAAACCGATGACAATGTTGTTGATCGCGGAAACCAGCCGGCTGGGCCAGTCGCCATGAATCGGCTCGTACCAGCGATAACCGGTGACGACCGCGAATTTACGCCCCTCCAACCTCTGGGTGAGTCGACTGAGCCAGTCGGGATGTGGGCGGGCGTCCGAATCGACAAACGCCAGGATTTCTCGATCACCACGGGGGAGTCGACAGGCGGCGATCAGGTTGTGAACTTTTTGCCCGGTATCGACCGCGAGCCCCGCTTCGACGATTCGACAATCCACGCGGGTGGAAGATTGGAGCCGGAGGATGATCTCAACCGCAGAGTCCCGCAGGGTTTCCACGACGAAGCAGATTTCGAGTCGGGAATAGCGCAGCTCAAACAGTGCCCGCAGATTGTCTTCCATCTGTGGATCGACCCCGCGACACGGGACGATCAGGCGGACGGACGGAAAATCACCCGTCGGAAGGGAGGAAACCGCGCGACCACGATGGTAGCGCGCCTGTTCCCAGGCGAACAACAACAATAGCGATCCCTGAAACAGGGCGAACGCACCGGCAATCATCACCCAGAGCAACGGAACCTCCTTGTTCCGCGAGACCGGCAATACGGGAAGGCTGCGTAGGCTTGGGCGTTTCCCGTCATGGGAACGACTTTGTCGACGCCGCAGAGACTCAATTATCCCGGATCAGAGAATGTGTCAATTGGAAGTGACCGGGTTTCAACGGCTCAACTGTTCACTTGGTCGTCACGCGAGGCCGACGTTTTCCCGCTGCTTGTCCGGCGCGCATCCCGGCGGCGAACATTTCCCGGTTGGCTTCGGTTGAGTCATTCGTTCGCAGTCCATCCAGGGCGGCGGTCCAAAATTCCTCTGCGATCTGCAACCGCGATGCCAGAACCCCCAGCATGTAAAAGTTCAGGCTGCGGGCCGACTCTGCCTGATGCGTCAATTCGGTCCCAGCGAACCATTGCAGTCGGCGATCGTTCGCCTGCGCGGGGGCGGTCTGCTCGGCGGGACTCATCGCGCCGGGCTTTCGCCACAGGCGATTGACCAGTGCCAAGCCGGTCGGCTTGAGAAACGGCAGTTGCTTGAGCGCCTCATACCCCTCCAGCGCCAGCAGCAGGTCAACACCGCCATGACCCCGCAGCGGAGAATGCAGATCGCGTCCGATTCTCACCTGGCACGACACACTGCCAAACCGACGACTCAGACCGTGAATCTCGCTCTTCTTCACGTCGAATCCGGCATGGAGCGCGGCGGCGAGCAACAAATCCCCGGCGAGAACCACCCCCTGGCCACCGAGGCCGGCGATCAGCACGGTCAGAGGGAGATCGGTAGGGGCAGGCATGTGTCAATCTCCACCAAGTCGGGAACAATTTTCCGCGGGGCGAGAGCCCCTTCCGGACACGCCTGCACGCACAGAGTGCAGCCCACGCACAGATCGTGATTGATCAGCGGGGCGACAAAATCGTGGATGTTCTGTTTTTCGATCGCGACGCAGCCGACCTGGAAGCACTCACCGCACCCGGTACACGCCTCTTCAGACAAGTGCGCCTGTTGGACAGGGGTCTTTTGTTTGAGCAACAGACACGGGGCGCGGCTGATGACGACCGACGGTCCTGGGTGGTCCAGCGCCTCCCGCAGAACCGCCTCGCTTTCCGCCAGATCATACGGATTGATGACACGAATCCATTCGATGCCTATCGCTTCAATAAGCTTTTCGAGATTTACTCCCGGACCCGCCTCGCCCCCGGCGGTACGACCGTTGCCGGGATTCCCCTGCAAGCCGGTCATCGCAGTGGTGGAGTTGTCCATCACCAGGACGGTCGTCTGCCCCTGGTTGTAAACCAGGTCAAGCAATGGTCCCAGTCCCGAGTGGAGCAGCGTCGAATCGCCGATGATTGCCAGGAGTTTGCCGCGGACGCGATCTCCCAGCGCTTTCTCCATGCCGATCGCGGTGCCTATTCCTGCCCCCATGCAAACGACCGTGTCGATGGCATTCCAGGGTTCGAGCGCGCCGAGCGTGTAGCAGCCAATGTCGCCCGCCACACGGACGCCAATCCGCGTGATCGCTGTATAAACCCCTAGATACTGGCAGCCGGCACAGATTCTTGGAACGCGGCCGGCAATCGACGGATCACCATTCTGAATCGGTTGAGGCGACTTTCGCTCCACACTGAGCTGGATCCGCTCGGGGGTCAGTTCGCCCACCCGGGGAATCCAACCTTCGCTCGCCACTCGAATTCCCAGCGCGCGAACCTGTTCTTCCAGAAACGGATCCAGTTCCTCGATCACCAGCAATTCATCGACTCGTTCAGCGAATTCGCGAATCGTCTCGGCGGGCAGCGGATACGTCTGCGTCAGTTTCAACACCGACGCTTCCGGGAACGCCTCGCGCACATATTCATACGCGACTCCCGAGGTGATGATCCCCCGGGATCGATTTCGCCATTCGATTCGATTGCGGCCCCAGCGGTCGGCGTGTTCCGCGAGCGCGACGAGCCGATTTTCGATTGCGGTGTGTCGTAAAATCGCTTGGCGCGGCAACAGCACGTATTTGTCAAAATCGCGAACGAAACCGGTGGCCGTGACGCGGTCGAGCTGCGGCTCTCCGACCGCGACCAGGGTCTTGGAGTGGCACAGCCGAGTTGTCAGCCGAAGCAGAACGGGTGTGTCGAATCGCTCACTGAGTTCAAACGCCTCGACCACCAGATCTTTGGCCTCCTGGCTGTCGGAAGGTTCGAGCATGGGGAGTTTCGCGGCGCGGGCGTAATGCCGGCTGTCCTGCTCGTTTTGTGAACTGCCCGCCGACGGGTCGTCTCCCACGACCACCACCAGTCCTCCGTTGATCCCCGTATAAACCGAAGAGAACAGAGGGTCGGCAGCGACATTCAGTCCCACATGCTTCATGGCGACCAGCGCCCGAGCGCCGGCGAACGCCGCTCCGAGAGCGACTTCGTAGGCGACCTTCTCATTGGTCGACCACATCGCCTGGACCGATTTGTAGCGGGACAACGACTCGAGGATTTCGGTGCAGGGGGTGCCGGGGTAACTGGTCGCGACACTGACTCCGCTTTCGAACGCCCCGCGGGCGATCGCCTGGTTCCCCGACATCAGCAGTTTTTTCTGAGCGGTCATGCAACAACCTGCTGATCAAGAAGCTCCGCGGCCGACTGAATCGGGGCCGCCGGATCGATGAAAGGTATCATACCGGCGAGTACATTGCCGGGGCCGACATCCAAAAAAGACACCTCGGGAGCGCGAAGTAGTTCTTCAATCGTCGCTTGCCATTCGACTGGTTGAACCAGCGCATCGCACAAAAACTCACTCACTTCGCCAGCCGTGCGCAGGAGTCGACCATCGCGCGTGCTGACAAACGGCACTTTGGGAGGATGGAGCGCAGTTCGCTCGAATTCTCCATGCATCGCCTGGGCGACGGGAATCAGCAACGGTGTGTGCATCGCGCGGGTCGTCGGAAGACGGCGGGCCGGTTTGACCCCCCTGTCGCGGGCCGCGGCCAGGATTGCCTCCACCCCCGACTCGTTGCCCGCGATCACCTGCTGTTTGGGGGAGTTCCAGTTGGCGACCCATACGTCCTCCCGGGGACTCACCAAGGAACGCAACTCACTCGAGTTGAGACCGATGATCACCCCCATCGCCTGCCCGGTACCATCGGCGAACTGTTCCAGCAGTCGTTCGACCTCTGTTAGCAGCGCCAAGCCTGTTGCGACATCGTAAACACCGCACGCGGCGGCTGCCGCCCAGCTCCCCAAGCTGTGACCAACGACGCACTCGGGAGTCCATCCGCGACTCTCCAGCACGGCGGCATAAGCACAGGAAACGACGTAAATGACCTGGGATTCTTGTCGAGCGGGAACGTGTTTCCTACCCGAACCCTCCAGACAGACTTCGGCCACATCGTAACCCAGCCAATCCGACGCTTGCTCGACAATCGCGTCGGCGGCCGGTTCGCGGCCGATGATATCGCCCCCCATGCCAACGTAGCGGCACCCCAATCCGGGAAAAAGCCAGATTTTACTGCG
>JAPLOC010001300.1:6595-16012 GCA_026692825.1 Planctomycetota bacterium
CAATTCGACTACCGCAGTCGAAGGGTTGATGGCGGTCGAGAACGTCGTGTTTCCGAACACGTTGGTATGGTAACGAACGGCGGTGTATCCGTCGACTCGCCCCCGGTGTCCAAGCACTGGGGGCGAGCGCGATCACAGACATGGTGTCGCTCGTTGAATCGGGAGTGATACTCCACGCGGCCTGGTATTGAGGCGTTGGGTACCCGTCCTAACCACGCAAACGTCGCGTTTTCGGCCGCGTGGAGTCTAGAAACGCGGGCTACTTGAGTGGCACTCCCTCAATCGCCTTGCCGTTCGTCGTCAGGATCTGAATCTCATGCACTCGGTGCTTGCCCGTGTACTTCCAGACGATTTTCTTCTCTCGGGTCACTTCGAACGCCTTGATTTCGCCGTTGGTTCCGTAACTGGCGATGACGGTGTTCCCGTTGGGTAGACGCTGACCGCCGCAAGGGTCGACGAACGGCTTGATGTTCGGGAAATCGTCGTTGCTGATCTTCCAGACCACTTTGCCCTGGGGATCGAGTTCGACGGTCTTGTTGCCATGCGTCAGATTGACGAGCGTGTTGCCGTTCTTGAGGCGGATGGCGGTGAACGGCCAGTTCTCGGCCTTTCGCCCGCCGAGTTCCTCCAGATCCGTCGGAAACTCGGTCACCACTTTCCCCGCCGGGGTGTACTCTTTGACCTTGAATGCCAGCAGGTGCGGTACCAGGTAGTTGCCGTTCGCGAGTTTGCGAGCCATGCGGGTTTGCATATGCGCGTTGTCGGTTTCGGGAGCGAGCGGACAATCGACCGTAGTTTTTCCATCGGAGTCGACTTCCAGCAATCGGGGACGCGGCCCCAATTCGGTGATCAGCGTGCGACCGTTGGCGAGGCGTTCGACCGTTCCAATCTCGCGATTGTCGGCGGAACGACGGTATTGGAATACAACCTTGTGATCGCGAGTCAGTTCCTTGACCTCCTCGGACCAGGCGATCAACACATTCCCGTTGGGAAGGACATAACCATCGCGGGCGGCCGGCATGCCACTATCCCAGACTTCGTTTCCATCCTCATCAATGATGCCGGTGAAGGTCGGGCCGGCGATGAAGAACGAATGCCGAATCTCTTCTTCGGGCAGAGTTCCTCCCTGTTCGGCCAGGTTCTTGCGAAACGCCTGTTCCTTCAGGGCGACGTAATCGCGGTAACCCTGCGGATCAATGAAGGGATTCGGGCCGCCGGGGGTGAGTTTCTGATGCTTGGCGGGCAGTCCATAGTAGTCGCCGTGAGCCCCCAGGAAGATATCGCACTTCAAACCGCGCAGCGTCCGAAACGTCTGGGCGAAGTTGGCGGCGATCTCGGGATAGTCGGCGTTTTCCACCAGTTTGTAACCGGGATTCACGTTGGGACTGCCAATCACCACCACGTGGAGATCCTTGTCTCCCTCCCGCGTGGTCCAGGTCCAGGTGGTGCATCCCCGGGTGTGTCCGGGGGTTCGATGGGCGACCAGGGTGGCATCTCCCAGTTTGACTTCCTCGCCATCTTTCAAAACGCGGTCGACGGCGCACGGTTTCCATCGGGAGTCGGTATACAGGTATTGCCCTTCTCCTCCCTTCGCGATGACTCCCTCGTCTCCCTCCATCACACAAACCTGCGCACCCGTCAGCTCTTTCAGCAACGCATGACCGGCGACATGGTCGGAGTGCGCGTGGCTCGCGAGGATGTATTTGATGTCGGTCATCTTCAAGCCCAGTTTTTCGACCGCGGCGCGAATCAGTGGCACCGTCTCCTCGAAACCACTGTTGATCACCAGATGACCTTCCGGCGTCTTGATGAGGTACGTCGCGAGATCCTGGGAACCGACGTAGTAGGTGTTTCCCGCGACGCGATGCGGGGGAAACGGACCCTCCGCGAAAACCTGGCCGGCGAATTGGGCAACAAGCAGCGTTAGCGACAGCGGCAGCACGAGGCGGTGCATGGAGTTGGCTCGCGGTAAAGGGGAACGACTCGATCGGTTGTAGACTCTACCTGATGCGATTCGGGGGGGCGAGTTACGACGAAACGACGTCGCGGAATCTGCGATGGCGCGGAGAGTCTCCCCCCAGGAGTCGCGATCTGCTTGACACAGCCTCCGTTCGCTCCGCAAACTCGGCTCCGAATGAATCGCATCCGATTTCACCCGCTGGAACCCCTTCCATGTGTTTTCGGTTTCCATTGACGCTGGTTGCCCTCATGCTGCTGAGTCTGGTTCAGCAATCGACATACGCTGCGGACCTGCCGACCGTTGTCCCCGAACAGGTGGGACTTTCGGCCGAGCGGCTCGCGCTGGTGCGCCCCGCGATTCAAACAGTCGTCGACGAAGGTCGTGTACCGGGGGCGGTGGTTATGGTCTGTCGGCGGGGAAAGGTCGCCCTCGTCGAGGCTGTAGGTTGGCGCGACATCGAGAACGAGAAACCAATGGAGCGGGACACCGTCTTTCGCATCTATTCGATGACGAAACCCATCACCAGTGTCGCTGTCCTGATGCTGGTGGAGCGGGGTCAGATCGATCTTGACGCTCCGGTGGAACGGTACTTGCCCGAACTCGCTGACCGCAAAGTGCTGTCCGCCGTCACCGGCGAGCTTGAGCCGGCGCGCCGTGCGATCACTACCCGCGACTTGTTGCGACACACCTCGGGAATGACGTACGGTTTTTACGGAAAATCGACAGTCGATCAACAGTATCTGCGGACCCGGGTGCTGAATCCCGAGCGTCCCTTGTCGGAAATGTTGATCAAGTTGCGCGACTTGCCCTTGGTTTCGCAACCTGGCGAGCGATTCGAGTACAGCGTCTCGGTGGATGTTCTGGGGCGACTCGTGGAAGTGGTCTCGGAGAAGCGATTTGACGAGTTTCTGGCGACGAATCTGTTCGAACCGCTGGGAATGAATGACACCGGGTTTCATGTTGCCGAAGGGGCACTGTCGCGGTTTGCCAATAACTACGCGGTGAGCGAGCAGGGAAAACTCAGGATTCTAGATCGGGCCGACAAGAGTCACTATCGCCATCCCCTGGCATTGCTGTCGGGAGGGGGCGGGCTCGTTTCCACCGCCGACGACTACATGCGTTTCTGCCAGATGCTGCTGGCTCATGGAGAATTCGAGGGGAAACGGTATTTGCGCCCCGAAACCGTTTTGGTGATGACCTCGAATCAATTGATGGGGGGCGCGTATCCCATTTCGATCAGTGGTGACGTCCGGCACGGCGTCGGTTTTGGACTGGGAGTGTCGGTGATCTGCGAGAAGATTCCGGGAGCTGGCTACGTTCCGTTGGGAGAGTATGGGTGGGGGGGAGCCGCCTCGACCCATTTCTGGATCTCTCCCAAGGACGACCTGGCGGTGGTGGCACTGACCCAGGTGATGCCGTTTTCCCTGCGTTTGGAAGGAGTGGTGAAGCCTCTGGTCTACGCGGCGATTGAGTGAATTCCGCAGAGGGGCTCCGGTTGTGGCAAACACGCGACCGGATCGCCTTAACCAACAGCCGCCTGGGGTAAACCGGTATACACCCGCCTCGCCACGTGGGAAATCGGCCGTTATGCTGTGGGCTGAAAATGTCACGTGATGTTGTGCCGATCCATGTCTCAACCGACTGAAACTCCATCCCCACTTACCGCGACCGAGCGAGCCTCCAAGTCTGGCGAGCGGTTGGTTTATATCGACGGGCTGCGCGGAGCCGCTTCGCTCGCCGTTGCCTGTTACCACATCACGCGATATACCCCGATCGCCACCGCGGCGCGGGGCTTCATCCCCGAATTCTTGCAGGGAATTTTCGATCGGGGATGGGTGGGTGTGCAGGTGTTTTTCGTCATCAGCGGGTTCGTCATCGCATACAGTGTGCGAAACGCCCGGGTGACGCCGGGTTACGTGGCGAACTACGCACTCCGCCGATCGTTAAGGCTCGATCCTCCCTACTGGACGACGATCGCGTTCGTGCTGCTGCTGCACGCGGTTTTGCATCTCGGATTGGGTTGGGTTTCTCCATTGGATGAGCCGGAACCGCTGAGTCCTCCGTTGTCGTGGTGGCTGGTGCTGTGCCACGTCTTGTATATCCATAAAATTAACGGATACGACAGCCTTTCGGCCGGCTTCTGGACGCTGTGCATCGAGGTGCAGTTTTACCTGTTGTACGTGACCAGTCTGGGATTCGCCCAATCCGTGGGCGGGCTTTTTCCGCAAGCAAAAAGTCGGCAAGCAAATGGTTTAGATACCCAGTCTGGCGCGTGGACTCCGACGGGGATCTGCCTGGCGGTCGCGCTGGGGGCGTTCGCGGTCGCATCGCTGTGGGTGTTCAGCGTCGACCGAGAACATTATGAAAACTGGCTGTCGTTCTTTTTTTACCTATTCTTTCCGGGTTGTGCCGCGTGTTGGGTTCTCACGCGGCAGGTGCCAGCCTTCGTCTTCTGGGGGTACTTCGCTTTGGCGGTCGGCAGACTTTGGTGGTTGGGAGGGCTGGAAAGTGTCGGGGAGATGTTTGAACTGAAGGCGGCTCTGGTGACGGCGCTGTCCATTCTGATTTTGGGACAAACCGGCCGACTGACGACGGCGCTCGATTGGCGCTGGCTCCAGTACCTCGGGCGGATTTCCTACAGCCTCTACCTGATTCACTTCCCTGTGAGCCACTTCATTTGCACCGCAGTCGATCGCTGGAACAACGGCCCACCGTCTCCTGCGATCTCCGCCGGTGTATTGCTGGCGTCGTTGTTGGCAAGCATCGGTTGCGCCCATTTGCTGCACGTCTACGTCGAGGCTCCCAGTGTGCGCCTGGCGAACCGGTTTCGTCCTAAGCCGTGAGAACGATTCGCGCGGTTATTTGGCATTCCGAGTGAACCGCGGCCGATACTCTGCCGTCATGCAATCAGTCAGCAAGATCACCGACGAATTCGCGACGGTGACCGGTGTTGCCGCGGGGGAACCCGGTACATGCCAGCGTTCACAACAATGCCCGGTACGACGGTCGAGGCAATCGACGTCCAGCCGTGATTCGTTGCGATCGTTCCAGACCAGCAAGGACTCACCGGCAATCTGCAGCCGCAATTTCAGTTGGGGAGCGGCGGATTCCCACAGGTATTCCCAGACCAAATGCCCATCCGATAGCGAATGACACCGCACGATCGGTCCCAACGCGACGACCAGTCGCTCTTCGTCAACGTGGAGAACCGGGGAAGGGGAATTCGCGGTGACAGGGAGTCGAAGCTGCCAGAGCGTTCCGCCATTTGCCGCCGAGCGCAGGGACACACAGAAGCCGTCGCGTTGAGAAAGAAACGCCGTGCCATTGTCCAAAGGAAGATCGCCCGGCAGATATGCCGCACGCACACCGTCGTGGATCAAGTTGGGGGTTCGCAGGTTGAGTTGCCCGGTTCGACCATCAAAATCATGAAACGAGTCGGCGCAGCGGGCCACTCCCCAGACCGCGTCGGTGGATCCGATAAGCGGGTCGTCGATCCAGTCGTGTCCTGGCGGGGTGGGAACATCACGGGCGAAACCGTCGTCGATGTCAAAAAACAGCGTCCGTCTGGGATGTGTCGTTTGAACCGCGACGATTTGATCGCGGACCAGCCAATAGGGTGAAATCCATCCCGCAGACGGGCGATAACGCCATTTGGCCTGGCCGTTGACCAGGGCGACTTCGGCACGTGCCAAGCTCATTCCGTCGCGGCGGGGGGCATATCGCCACAATGATCGCCCGGTGGAGAGGTCGACGGCAGTCAATTCGACTGGCGGGGCGAATAAGAGCAGCACATTGCCGGCCACTCGAAATTGAGGCGGTCCGCCACTTTTTTCGCGCGGGGGCGCAGATCGAGCCCAGCGCAGGGTGCCGGTCGTCGCATCCCGGCCGCACACCCGCGAGCGGGTGGCCAGGATCGTGATGTGGGTGGTTCCACCAGCCCATTCGACAGGCTCGGCCATAGGGATCGTCCATCGGACTTCGCCACTCGAAAACGATCGACAAATCGATTGCTCGCCTGCGGTGAGCAACCAGTCGGGTTGACCGGCTGGGGGGCGTGAATCGGGCAAAAAGACCCGATTTCCGCCCACACCATCGACTCGCCAGTGGCACGATCCCTGAGGAATGGAGCGACCCGCTGTACCGGAATCGTTGGAAGGACGCCTCGTCCTCCAGAAAACAGTCTCTGTTTCCGCGGAACGAGTGGAATCGGGGGGGGCGGTTTCGTCCGGTGTCGCCAATGCACTCTGAAGCCGGTTGGAAGCCCATTCACGGATCGCGGGGTCCGACGCGTGGGTTTTCAGGGTCTCACACAGCGCGGTTGCAGTGGCGGAATCACGTTGATTCTCTGCGATTTCGGCCCCCGATTTGACGACGATGGATAGTTCGGGCGTCAGTCTCACGTCGGTCAACCAGATCGGCAGGTTGGACACGCTTCCCCGTGCCATTGCGTGACGGAGTTTTTCTGTCGCTTGGCTGGCGCTATTCAGATCATAGGCGTTCCGCAGGATTTCCCGCGCACGCGACAATTCGACATCGCAGACCATGGATACAGTTTTTGTCTGCCCGGCTCCGGGCGGTAACCGAACCAAATCCGGATCTTCGCGAATCGTGTTCAAAACGGCGACGGCATCGGTGACCTCTCCCGTTTTGAAATGCGCATGGGCCTCTTCAATCAGCGCCGACGCACGGATTTCCTTCATCGGGGTGTTTTGAGCTGTCAAACGGTAGAACTCTGCGGCGACAAGGGGTTCTCTCTGATCGCTGGCGGCGTCAGCCTGAATTTTCGCAAGGTTTGCCAGGTGTTCACGGGCCCGGGCGTGCGCTGATTGACCGTACCACGTGACATCCTTGGTCGAGCCAAGGAGCCGTCGATACAGGTCGACGGCGGTGGAAGTCGCTCCCTCGGCTTCCTCGTGCAGTGCCAGGCGGAGTGCGGGGAGAGACTGGTTCGGCTGGGCCGCCATGTCCTGTTCCAATCGCTTCTTGCGATTCGCGTACTCCCAGAACGCCACCAGTCGGTCCGTCTGGGCGCACACCAAAAACCCTTCGGCGATGACCAGGTTTCCGCCCCCGGGAATCTGATGCTGCCCTGTCAGTGAGATTTCGCGACGAACCCTGCCGGTTGCCGCCTCAACCACCAGGATTTCGTCGAAACGGGGCCAGTAAACGAAGTCTCCCGCGAGTGTCCCCCGCCCGTGCGTTTTGGCTTCCGGCCCATCCCGCCCCCGTGACCAGGCGACGGCGCCGGTCTCGGGAACCAGTCCCCACAATTGATCACCCGCGACGATGACGCGATTGTGACTGACACCAATGATCTGCCGCGCGGTGCCCGGCAGCGGACGGTCCCAAAGCCGGATGCCACTGCTGGCGTCGAATGCGATGATCGAGTTGGAATCGGTCGGGGCGACAAATACGATTCCGTCTTCGATGACGCAGGGATTCGGCCCCAGCGTCTGGCGATTATGGAATTCGGGAACCTTGTCGAATTCGACCCTGTTGTAGGTCGCCCCCCACAACAGGTCGCCCGATCGGGCATCGACGGCGGCGACGGCACCGAGATTGGTGGCGCAATAGACCCGACCATCGGCGGCGGACAGGAGCAAATGCTGCTGTTCGTCGTAGTCTCCCGAGAACAAATCCAATCCCTGGCACAAACGCCGGTTCCAGATTACGGTCCCCGTCGCGGGTTCCAGGCAGGCGATGTGCAACGTCGGTTGGGGAGTACTTTTTCGAAGCAGAACATACAGATGATCTTCGTAGGGCAGGGGGGCACCGTCGAACACCCAGTTCCCGACTTCGTCCGCGAAGCGGTCTGCGGAAACCGACCAGAGCAAATCCCCTTCGCGCGCCAGGTCAAGGCAAACGAGCGTACTGGGGAGCGCTTCCACCAACGCGGCGGCACCGCGCGAGGGACCACCGCGGCCCAGGCGTGCGTACAAGCGATTGTCGGCGATGGACAGGGTGAAGGCCGGGAGGCCCACGCGTTGGCCTCCCGGGCGGATTGGCCCCCGCGGATCGAGCGAATGAATGACGGGTGAATCCCCCCATAACGGGCGTGCGTCGCCGCGACTGGTGAGAGCCAGTGCGCGGATCGACGTCTCATCGCAAAAGAAGACCCCCTGATCATGGATCAGGGGAAATGTCGCCAGCACGACGTGTGAAGAACTCACCCTGTCGTTGATCAGTCCCTGATTCAGAAAACGGGCTTCGAACGGATTCTGCGACTTGGATTCACGAAAATCGACCTGAACTTTGGCCAGCGGAGTCAGCCAGCGG
The DNA here is from genome assembly GCA_026692825.1 of Planctomycetota bacterium. Lineage (GTDB taxonomy): Bacteria > Planctomycetota > Planctomycetia > Planctomycetales > Planctomycetaceae > UBA10511. The sequence continues at coordinate 14,832 of JAPLOC010001300.1, forward strand.
ATCGCTCCCACGTCGACCGCTTCCGAGACGACGCGCGTCCGTGATGGAGAACCTCCGAGCGTGTCACGGTCAGAGGGTTCAAAAGTTTCTTCGCCAGCGGCGGCACTGATTTCCGCTTCAAGGACCTCGGCCAATTGTCCGGAGACGCCGGCCAGATCCCCGGTGTCGTTCGGATGACGATTTCGGAACTGCATGGCCTCGCGGGTGGCTCGCTCTCGGTCCCCAGCGGCCAGACTCGCCAGCACCATCCGCGCCCGCAGCAGCGCGAGTTCGATCTCGGGACGGGGATGGTAAGCGACGGGCGGTATTCCCTCAGGGGGAGATTCCGTGTCAAAGGGGGGGAGCAACCGTTCCCAGTATCCCCGGGCCAGATTGGAATCACCCCGTTCCAACGCGCGGTCGCCCAAAATCAACAAAGCCTTCGCGCTGTATTGGCTCTGGAAGGCCCGCTCGACAATCCGTTCGAGAATCTCGTCATTCCCCTCGGCGAGTGCCTCGTCATACCAACGACGGGCGAGCGGATCGACACGCGCTAGGTGCGACTGGATTCCGTCGCCCGGGATCGCCGAAAGCAGCAGATCGGCTGCGGCACGTACGCCGAGCAATCGGCCCGGGTCGATCGAGACCAATCCCGCGGAGGGACTGGCGGTCGCCTGGTCGATGAGGTCGGTCGCCTCGCGCCACTTGCGATTCAAGATCAACTCGCGGGCTGCCCCCAGCTTTCTTGATGCGGTCGAATCAATCTCGAAAAACACCGCCTCGGCGCCGGGAGGGGGATCGGCTTGTGCCAAAACACAACGGCAGAAACCGAAGGCACAAAACAATACCAGCGATGACACAATGGCTCGAGAGGCGATCACACCAGGTCGCAGGCGTTCGCATGGCATAGTGGCACTACCGGGGCTGGCGGAGCATCTGTCCGATGGAAAATACCACGATCGCCAGCAACGTGGCCGTCGGCATCACCAGCAGGGGGAAACCGAAGAACAATTGCCATCCAATGACGAGCGGCAAGAACATCAGGACTACCAGTTGCAGCAGAAAACCCAAGGACTGTCGCACGGTCGGGGGAACTTCGTGGGATGGCGGGAGGCGGACGAAATACCACAAATCCTACCATGTGTGCGACAATCTCGGCTACTCCGTCACCAAACTCAGGGGGAGCCCATGATGGCTAACAA
>JAPLOC010001300.1:16066-16660 GCA_026692825.1 Planctomycetota bacterium
AGGTGATCAACGCGTAGGCGTATCCGTTGAGAATGACAAAGTCCTGCAAGTAGGCTTGGGTATCGATACCGGCGACTGGAATCGAAAACTTTGTCCGGATGGGAGCGCCACCGTTCCAGGAAAACCGATCGACAATCAAGTCGACCGTTTTTCTTGTGGCATTGGCCGTCGCCCAGCAGACGCAAATCTCGGTATCGGTCGAGTAAACTCGCGTGGTTTCGGCATGCCACTGGTCGTCGACCGCGGTTTCCGAGGGCTTGTAGTCGTACTGCCAGGAAACCGCACCTCCATTCAGGTCAACGCATTGGAGGTGACTGATCGCGCTGCTGGTCATCCTGACAGACAAGACTGCCAGTCGATCGCCACTCAGAGAAACTTGGTACGACAACAGATTTCCGGAAATAATTTTCCCAAGCGAGGTCGCCATCGTTTGCTGACCGGTCGCGCGGCTCAATACCCGCAATGTCGATGGCTGATCAAGATCGAAATGATACACTGCGGGATGCGTGATCAGGCAGATTCGTTCGGCATCCATGCACCAGGGTTTTGACGCCGACAAGCCATCGTATCCCCGCGCGTTGGCATCGTTGGGAA
>JAPLOC010001301.1 GCA_026692825.1 Planctomycetota bacterium
CCCTTGCGAATAGCGAACTTGCCGACCTGATAGCCCGGCATGTTGTGCATGCCGTAAATCGCATCGCACGGGAAACGAGGGCAGAATCCGTCTTCGAGCATTTTCACCGCCCCACCCCGACCTTCCTCGGCGGGTTGGAAAATCAGGTTCACCGTCCCGGCGAAATCGCGATTGCGCGCCAGGTATTTCGCAGCCCCCAGCAGCATGGTGGTGTGCCCGTCATGCCCGCAGGCATGCATCACGCCGGGGTTACGCGACGAATATTCCAGATTGGTCTGCTCATGGATCGGCAGCGCGTCCATATCCGCCCGCAGCGCGACGCAGGGACCGGGCCCCCCCGAAATCGTCGCGACAACTCCCGTCTCCGCGACCGGACCGCGCCAGGGAATGCCCAGTTCGTCGAGGGTCTGTCGCACAAACGCGCTGGTTTTATGTTCCTGGTAACCCAGCTCGGGGATCTGGTGCAGCCGACGGCGTTTCGCGACGATCCAATCGCCGATTTCGCGCGCCTGGTCGAGTGTGGAACGGGCGGTCATGGAGTGCGTCTCGCAATGGGATAGAACTCAGCACGGTGGAAAGTGCGACTTTATCCCGAGTACCGCCCGTTAGGAAGTATGATCGGGTTCCGCTTCCTGACCGGTGTGGCTCTGCTCTGCGTTAACGCCGTCATTCAGAGCGTGCCGGCTTCTTCGTCGTTTTCAGCGACTTCTCGGGTACGCTGGTCCTCGCCTCTGTCGATGGCGGGACGCTGGACTTCCGAGTACCGGTTCCTGCCGCGGGGATGACTTCTTTCTTTTCCGTGTCGTCCCGAACTGTGACTCCGCTGGTTTCGAGGAGCTTTGCCAGATCTCGCTTGAGCGTGGCGGCAGTCGTCGCGGTGGTCGTGACATTGCCATTGGCATCCAGGAGCCACCAGGCGGGGAGTTCGAACACCCCATAGTGGGTTGTGATCGGGTTGTTCCAGCCTTGTTCTTCTGGATTCGCGAAATACAACTGCGTCCAATCGAGTTTTTGCTTCTTGATGAACGATTCCAGGACAGCGCGGTCGGCATCCAGCGAGATCCCAACCACTTGCAGTCCCGCCCCCTGCGCTTTGCGGATCGTCGGAAGGACGACAGGCAATTGTTCCTGAAACGCTTTCGCCCCCGTCGACCAGAAGACAATCAGGACTGGTTTGCCCAAGAGGTCGTCGAGCAGAAAGGGCTCGTCGGCCAGTGTCTGCCCCGCGATTTGGGGCGGATTCCCCGGAAGTCGCAACCGCCGCGCGACCGCCTCGGCTTCGCTGCCATGCGTGGTCTCGGGGGCCAACTGGACGAGCAGGTCGAAACAACTAAGGGCCTCTTCAATCTGGTTTCCCTGTTCGCACAGTTTGCCGGCGGTATACGCCAGCGGGACCGAGCGAACGAGTTCCCGGGGGAACGCTTTCAGGTAGTGCTTCGACTGGCGGACGAATTCGCTCCGCCACTGTGCCGCGTCGGTTTCGTGGTTTAGGGCATGGTGGTAGGCCAGTTGGCACAGCGACTGTGCCCCGACGGCCGCCGAGGGGGAACCCGGTTTGCGTTTGTAGAACGCCCGCGAATCCTCATACAGGGCGGCGATCTGTTCTTCATCCCCCGTCATCGCCAATTGCAGCCGCGCTTCCAGCAAATGCCGGGCGGCGACCTGAAAGAGCTGGTCTTTCTTCTCATCCTTGTGGACGAGCGCGATCGCCTTTTGGGAAAAATCGATAATTTTCTGCTGTTGGGCTCGGAATTGCTTCTCCAACTCCTCGGCGTCATCCGCCTTGCCCGGAGTTTCCAGCCGCAAGCGGGTGGTTTCGCGGAGATACCATTCCGCAGTCCCTTGCTTGGGAGGAACCGCTGGCTCTTCGTCGAGGTCAATGTCGTCTTCGAGTTCGTCGTCGGAATCTTCGTCCTCGTCAGCGCCCGCAGGCTTCTTCGCCGGGGCCGCTGCCGGCGCAGTTTTTCCCGCAGCAGTCGCCGGTTTTGCGGCGGTCGGCGGTGCCGACTTCGCTTTGCCAACAGAATCGGCTGAGTCGGCGGGTGCCCCCTTTTTCGCCGCCCCGGATGTGGCTTTTGAACCCGCCTTCGCGGCCGCTGGTGCGGCCTCTTTGGGAGGGGCCGCGACGACACCGGCGCAGAGCGAAAAGCCGGCGAAAACCACGAGACAACGGGCAACGGTCTGGAACATCTCTCCATCCTTTGAGAGGGGGCGAACCCCAGTGTCTCCGCAGGGATGACCTGCGAAGGAGCTGGGGCGCGCCCGTTTTAAGACGAATCGGGCCATTCAGGCAAGAGGAAGTCAGAAACCTGCCAATGGCTCGACCGTTTGATTCCTTTGGAAAGGACAATTCGGAATCCCTGATCCTTCACCCGACTAGAACACAAGGGGTGACGCAGTGCCCGAGTCCATCAGGAAACAGTCGCCAATAACCGCTTCCTGACGGTCGCGGCTCGGACGCAGCGTCGTATTTTCGGATGTGCTTTCGTCGCACGATCTCCGTCGCGTGCCCCGACACGGTCAATTGTGCGGGTGGTGTTTCCCGCTGTGATGTTTGCCGGTGTGACTGGGGTCGTGGGGATGCGGTTTCAGCGGTTTCGGCCGACGGCTGAAATGGGCGACGATCAGACCGACGCCGATCAGCAGGAAGAGAATCTGCACGGCACCTCGGGTAAACAAGGTTGAGGAATCGGACGACTGAGGACCAAACAGCCCCGCCGACGCTCCTCCCAACAGACAGACCACTCCCAAGACCGCCAGAATGTTTCCCTGGGGTTTGTTTTCCGACATGGTAACGCTCCGAAAATTCCTCGTGATGGGGTGGGCGAGCTGTCGCGACCGCATCATACACCATAGTCCGATGTCGCCAAACCGAATTCCGAAACCGTCCTGCGCAAAGAACAGCAGGGACTCGGGAATCAGATCGCCGATTTCGGCAAGGCAGCCTCGCGGACCCTGCACCGAGAACGCATAGACAGAATGTCGGTGTCGAGGAAGAACCTATCGCTGATTCATCTCGTCCCGGGTGACCTTCTGGTCAAAACGAAGCTGGGTTTCAAGGCGATCGAGCGTGTTCGAAACGACCGCCTTCTCTCGTACGTCACGTTGTCGACAAAGCTCGCTGAGCCAGTCTCGAAAGAGCTGATTGAGAGTCGTATTCCGCGCAGCCGCCTCGGCCCGGCCCGCTGCGATCAATTGTTCGTCGGCACTCAATGTGATGTTTCGCATGCAAGCTGTCGTAGTGTACACGTCATTGTGTGTCAATCGATCTCATGTCATGGCACCTATTGACGATATTTGCCAACCGTCCGTAGTCATCGTACGACGAAAAATCGAGTATCGGAAAAGAGACCGGCTGTCTTGAAACGCAATTCCCGCAGTGTCGCCGGTCTGGGTGATGCTTCAACTCAGAACTCCCGATGTCGGTTGTCGAGTGTGACAAAATTCCGCGCATCGCGCGCGCTCATTTCCCTCGTCGAATCCGCACTAACTCTCCGACGATGGAACTTTCCCCATACCATGAACAAAAGCGAACTTCGGTTGGAACGGTCAGACGCGGAACTGGTCGCGGCGGCTTGTGCCGGTGACCTGGCGAGTTTTGGCACGCTCTACCGCCGGCATTATCGGCTGGCGGTTGGTGTCGCCCGCAGCCGGCTTTCGGACAGTCACCTGGCCGAAGATGCCGCACAGGAGGCGTTCGCCATCGCCTGCCGAACGCTCTCAACGCTCAAGGACCAAAATCGCTTTCCTCAGTGGCTGGGAACGATCTGTCGTCGGACGGCGACGCGATTGGCGGAGGGCCAATCGAATCACGCGCCACTCGCTGAAGATCAAGAGCCTGCCAGCGACCCCGCACTGGAGGCGCTGCGCCTTCAGGTTCGCGAAGCGTTGTGGACGCTGGACGACGACTCGCGCGAAGTCGTTCTGCTGCACTACTTCAGCGGACTCTCTCACGCGGAAATCGCCCAGACTCTCGAGGTGTCGGCCGACGCCATTCACGGTCGACTCCAACGAGCCCGCCGCAAACTCGCACTGGTTCTGGACTCCCCCATGCCAACAGGAGCTGACGAATGAACGAAACCTCACATCCTTCCGACTGGGAACAACGCCTTCGGGCCGGGCTGGGTGAACCCCCCATTCCCGACTTCGCCGACTGGAGCGAAAAACATCCCGAGGCTCTCGCCGCGCTCAAACCCGCTCTCGTCACACCGACCCCGCACCGCGCGACTTCACCCACTCCCCCTGTGCGAAAGAAACTCATGCAACCTTGGAAATGGCTCGCCGCTTCCGCGCTGATCGCCTGCGGTCTGTTGTGGTTCTGGCCCGGTGGAAATCTCGATCGGAGCGCATTCGCCGGTACGATTCCCGGTGTCGATGACGTTCAGGGCATCTCCTGGACCTCGACCTATTACCTGCGCATCACCAGCGCCGACGGCAAACGCACCTGGTTGCGTCAGGAAGAGCGTCGGCATGCCTACCGCCATCCTGGCCTGTACCGCGACACCATTCTCGACGAAGCCGGCACACCCCGAGCCGTGGAAATCACCGACGCCCGTGCCGGTAAAATGCTTCGGCTCGATCTGGTTGCGAAGACCGCAGTTTTGTCCGGTCCGGTCGGTCGGCCGGATGTGCGCGGCCCATTCGCCTGGGTGGGAGACGCCCTGCGGGAGCGAATGGTCGGCAAGACTCTCCCGGTGAAGTCCGTCGCCCTGAAGGGGCAGCGGAGTGTCGACGGGCACTCGGCCAATATCGTGCGGGCCTTCATCTCCAAGGGAGACGACCAGGGATACATGCGGCATGACTTCCTGTTTGACGCGGAATCGAAACAGCTTGTGGGGCTATTCTCCCCGAATGACGGGAATTTCGATCCCGAGACCGCCGCGGATCGTGAGAATCCCGCGGAGAAAGAGTGGTCCACTATGTTTGCCATGGCCGCTCTGGAGCATCAAATTGTTTTGAATCCGAAACTCGAGTTGGCCGACTTCAGCATCGATCCTCCGGCCGGCTATTCGTTCGAGAAGAAGCCGCAACCGACGCTGTCTGAAGCAGAAATGATCGCCTACCTGGGAGCGGCCGCCCGGTTCAACGACAACCAGTTTCCCGATTCGCCGTTCGTGGCGTTTGACAGTGAAAAGTTCAATGCGGCGTGCCTGAAAGAGGCGGCCAGCCAAACGGCGGCGGAACAGGAGCTGATCGCGCTTCACGACCAATTCAAACTGAGGGAGATCTACCGGTCTCCGGTTCGGCAATTCGTCGACGATCATGCCGTCGAAAACAGCTTCCACTATGTGGGTGCCGAGGTGAAAGTGGGCGAGGCGGACCGCATCGTGGCCTGGTACAAGCCGCGTGGCGGGAAATCGTTCCGGGCGATCTTTGGAGGTTTGTCAGTCAAGGAGGTGTCTGAGAAGGATTTGCCTCTGAATCTCTCGAATTGATCGCACAGGTGCCCGTTACAGTTTGACATTTCGCAATTCCGTCTTCGCAACCCGTTACTAAATAACGGGTTGCGAAACACGGAAAACGCCCAAGCGTCGCTGCCGATCGTGCCGAATCGACCCGACATGCCGAGGATTCCTGTTGTAACGGATTGTCGCGGTCCGATGAATAGGGCAGGCGCAACCGGCTCCGCAGCCCGTTGCCGACGCTGCGAACTCGACCCAGCTTTGGACAGATTCACGGAAGGAATTGTCATGGTCCGCAAACAGATTTTGGGAGCCCTGGCCTGCCTCTCGCTCATTTTGGGCGTCATGGCTGGCGCGCCAACGAAGGCGGAAGCCGCCCCCATTGGACAGCCCTATGACTGGGGCCGGTTCTACTACTACCCATACGTCTACTATCCGCACAACTTCCGGGCTCCGGTCCAGTACGACAACTTGTACTACCGCTACCCGCAGGAACGCCAGATTCCGGTCTACAACTCGAACTGGCACAACTTCTACATGATGGGCCACCCCTGGCATAAGGGGCATGCCATGATCCTGGACGTGTTCTAGGGTTCTGACAAAACCCGTCGGTTGATCACGACGCACGCCCCGGCTTTCCCCCGAAAGCCGGGGCTTTTTTGTTTTTGCCACCAGGGATTGGTTTGTATGACCGACGGAGGCTGGGGGTTACCCGCGTATTGAATTCGGCACAGTGGATTAACCCGAAAACGCCGCGATACGGCCCGTCGCCGCTCGCGTACCTCGGCGAAGATCTTGACTTCGAAAATGTCGCGTTGGAGAATCACTCTCCATGCCGACGCATGATCTACGCTCGAACCCGAGGGGTAGATAGTCGTTCTTTGAGTGGTGTTCTGGAACCTGAAACGGACGGACCTACGATAATTGACCATGGACCTCTGGCCAGACGACATCCGGTTTGACGATCTTCGGGCGGCGGCCGAACTCGAAGCGAAAAATGCACGGCTGTCGGCGGAAGTCGTCGAAGCCAACCTGTCTGACCGAGTCATGCTTTCGTTTCAGGTCAACAACCGGGCTGTTCCACTGACCCTGAATCTGTTTGACGTCTTTCATCAGTTTGACGCGGGATATCCGGCGGTGATTGATCCTCCCGACGACAAAATTCCGGGATTCTTGCAGCGAAAATCGTACGTTCCGGGGATGGGGGATTTGCGACAAATGACTCACGTGGTCAGCAAAATCATGACCGCGACCGGTAGCGTCCAGGAGAACCCCTGGGTTTGCGGTACTCCCCGAGAATTCACCACGAAACTGCGACAACTCCTCGCGGAAGATCGCGTCAAGGTTCGGATCATCAACCTTTTGTCGGCGAAACCGCGACAGGCACAGCTCGTACCCACCGTGGAAGCTCCCGCGTCCTGAGTCCCAACTCGTTTCGATGCGCACGCGACCCCTGGACTGAATGTGCGGGCGCTTTCAGACCCGGATCGCGAAGGCTCAACAAAAACCGTTCCACTGTGGAACCGCTCCGTCGATCCGGGAGTTCAAAGCCAATTGTCCAATGGATCCGGGGAGTGCGCCACCGCCGTCGCCTACGCCCCCCGGCCAATCAACTTCCGCAACGTCTCCAGGTGTTTGGGCACACCCGTTTTCGGGTCTTCTTCCGATTCGTACTCCAGCACGACGTAGCCCCGATAGCCGGCGTCGGCGAGGATCTTGATCACTCGCGGAAAGTCAGTGTCCTCCCGCTTGCCGTTCCGGAAAATGTCGGCCTTCAGTTGCACGTTGATCGCATACGGAGCGATCTTCGCCAAGTCCGCGTACGGGTCGTCCGAGCGGAAGTTCCCCCCGTCAAAGTTGACCCCGAACCAGGGTGATTCCTGAACCTTGGTGATGATCGCGATCATCTGCTCCGGCTTCGTGGTGATTCCACCATGATTCTCCAGCGCCAGGCAGACTCCCTTCTTCGCCGCGTAGGCCAGTGACTCATTGATCCCGGCGGAACATCGCTCAATTGCGGCCGCGTCGGTGTCGCCTGCGGGGACTGTCCCTGCGAAGATCCGAATGACGGGTGCCCCCATCAGTGCCGCGTAGTCGATCCACTTGCGGGTGTGGGCCAGCGATTTGTCCCGGGCTTCTCCCGCAGGGAGGCAAAAGTCATTGGCGATCGCCGTTCCGGAGATGTCCAGCCCCAGCCGAAACGTGTGCTGCTTCAGGTGAATCAGATAGTCTTCCCCGAAATTCTCGGGAAAGTAGTAACTCGTCAGTTCCGTTCCATCGAGATTGAAGTCGGCGCACAGCGAGATGAACTGGTCGAGAGTCATCTTCGGTTCTCGCTTGCCCGTCAGGTAATCGCGATAGGAATACGCGGCCAGACTCAGTTTCATGTGAGGCTTTCCATTTCGCTTCACCGGACCGGCGGCCTGAACGGGCGAAAGGGAAGCGCCCCAGGTGAGGGCGGCGGCCCCCAGGGCGGTCGATCGCAGAAACGTCCGACGCGTGTGCTGAGTCATGTTGAGTTCTTCGCGAGGCGGATGAGGGGTGGTTTCGGGGTGGGGACGTTTCCATGGTTTACATCAATTCGCGCGAGATTGCATCCCGTGACGGTTCCACCGGAAATGGCGACGTACGCATTGACGATTGCAGCAAATCGTACCGACGGAACGATTCCCGTCATTAAATGGGTCGCGCGGCCCGACGCGAAATCTCGATGCCTGCCCGATTTCAATCGCCGATGTAATGGATCGAAGGCGGAGTTTCCGTCCGCATCGAAGTCCAACCGCATCCGCCATCGACACCACGCTGATTCCACATGATCCGTTCGTTCTTTCTCTCGCTGGGGCTGATTGTAGGTCTGCTGGGCGTAAGCTTCCTGGCGATTGACCGGATCGTGCTGAAGACACGGGCCGATCGACCCGCCCCGGTGGGGTTGCGGACCATCGTCACAGGAGTCAGCGCGGATCGCAAACAGGTGATTCAGCCCCCCGACTGGCTGGCGTACGCGATGATGTCGGCCGGGTCCGTGTTGACACTGTACACCGTGGCGCTCCCCGGCAAGGGGGGGGCGAAGAAGGCTGCGAGTAAGAAGAAGGACGACTGAAAACGGTCGTAGGGGCAGCAGTTCACTTGGAGTGCGGTGCCTTGTCACCGCCATTCGTTGTTCCTCACAATACCTCGTCGCCTTCAGATTCGACTCCCAGCCGAGACGGTCGGTCCCGCGCGCCAGAACGGCGTATCGATTTCCCCTGACCGACCCGGAAGCGTTGGCAAAGAGCCGCGCACGATGTAAGCAGTGTTTTACGTCCGCGGACTCCGTGCGCGGCTCTGACGCGATGGCGCATCTTTCAATGTGGCGGGTCGAAGTGGCGATTGAAGACTTCGGTCGTTTGTCTTTGCTGCTTGCCGGTTGTCGTTGGCGGATGAAGGAAGGGCGGGGACAAGCCCCCGCACTCCATGAAGTCCCCCTGCCTGCCGGTGATCGCAAGCAGGTCATTGTCTTCGGCAGGCGATCCGGGCACTACTCCTCCGCCAGATCCAAAAACGGATCATATCCCAACGGAGCCAACTGCTCGCGCCGCGCTTTCGCGTGGTAGACCAGCATTTGACGCTCGTGGAATTGTTTTCGTTCCAGGGCCGCTTGCGCCTTGCGAAATAGCGGTTCCAGTTGGTTGATCTCGGTGGTCGAGCCTGCGTACCGGGCGCGCAACTTCTCGGTGGATTCCCGGCCGAACGCCTGTTCGAGAATGTCGTCCTCCAGCGACAGAAACTGCCGCACGCTTCCCGGATCTCCTTGGCGTGCGCAGCGTCCGAACAACTGACGATCGATGCGTGACGAGTCGTGCAATTCGGTTCCGATCACATGCAGACCTCCCAGGTCGGCGACTCCGGGCCCCAGGACAATGTCGGTTCCGCGCCCCGCCATGTTCGTCGCGATTGTCACCCGCCCAAGGTGCCCCGCGCGTCCCACCAGGTCCGCCTCCTGGGCCAGCCGTCGGGCGTGCAGCACCTCGTGAGCCAGTCCCGCGGCACGAAACAACTCTGAGAGTTGTTCCGACTTGTCGATCGATCGGGTGCCAATAAGAACCGGCCGGCCCATCGCGTAAGTTCCCGCGTTTCCGCCAGAATCGCCTGGGCTTTGGCATGCTGCGAGACAAACACACACGTCGGCTCAACGCGTCGCACACAGGGGCGATGAGTGGGAATGGACGCGACCGGTCTCTGAAAGAACACCCGAAACTCCGACGCCGCCGAAAGCGCCGTGCCGGTCATCCCCGCCAGATTCTTATAGCGAGTGAAAAACTCCTGAACGGTGATGCGGGCCGCCGGCGATGTGGGTGGGGTCACTTTCAATCCCTCCCGCGACTCGACCGCCTGATGCAACCCGCCGCGCCATTGCCTCCCCTCGGCGAGCCGGCCGGTGAATTCGTCCACAATCACAATCTGGTCGTCTCGGACCACATAGTGTCTGTCTCGAATCAATTCGCGTTCGACCCGAACCGCGCGTTCGAGGGCGTCATAAATCTGATCACTGGTCAGCCGTGCGACGTCCGCCGACGCCAGCTCTCGCGCTTTCGCCCGTCCCGCCGCCGTCAACTCGACGCGGTGTTCCCGCGCATCGTGCGAAAAGTGTTCGGGAAATCGCAATTCACGCGCCGCTGCGGTCGCCCAATGAAACGTGGCGATCTCCTGTTGCGCCGCGGGAGAGGTGGCGGAAATCACCAGGGGAACGCGCGCCTCGTCGATCAGCAGGCTGTCCGCCTCGTCGACGATCGCGCAGTGCAGCCCGCGTTGCACCGGTTCTACCGTACCGCTCGACTCCAACGGGTCGCGGGCGTCGTACAGCAGCTTCCGCTCTCGCATGGCACGCTGCGCGAGGCGATCGCGCAAGAAGTCGAATCCCAATTCTCGGGCCGTGGTGTACGTCACGTCGCTGCGATAGGCGGCGACCCGCGTGGCGCGGTCGGCCTCCTGCGTGATCGACGCGACCGTCAGCCCCAGCCGCGCGAAGAGCGGAGCGGTCCACAGCGCATCGCGCGCCGCGAGGTAGTCGTTCGCCGTCGCGACATGCACTCCCA
>JAPLOC010001302.1 GCA_026692825.1 Planctomycetota bacterium
AGCGATCGAGGCCACGGGGAATGGTGGCACCCACCGTTGGAACGCGGGTGGGGACTCCAATGCGCGCTGTTGGCCTGTTGCTGCTGGCGGGATGGTCGCTGTTCGCACCGCGTGGATTGCTGGGACAGGCCCCCGTCAGTTCCCCGGGCTCAGTCAGTGGCGGACAACGGGAATACCTGGGGGATGTGTTGATTCCGGTTTCGTCGGATGGTGACGCCACCCCTTGGCCGGACACCGTCTATGTCTCGCGGGAGTTGCGTCAGCGGCTCGCGGAGATCAAACGACAAACCGAGATTCCCGGGGTTTTGCTGCGCGATGTCGCCTGCGACATGGGGACCGATGATCAGGGGCGGTCGGTGGTCGAAGCGCAACTCACCTTCTGCCTGCCACGAAACCAGGCGATTCGGATTCCCCTTCCATTCGCGGGGGTGACGCTCGCCGACGAACGGGCGTGCCAGATCGCCGGCGTCGACCAGGAATTGCTGCCAGCCCCCGAAGGAATCGGTTACGTGCTGGACTGGCACCCCCCTTCGGAATTGGCATCGGTCGATCAGAACGACCGCCCTGCTCCGCCGGAATTACCCTGTAACGAGGAGTCGGGGGGTTGCGTTCTGCGTGTGACGATGCGGCTCTTTCCCGCGATGGATGACGAGGACCAGGATGGCGTGCGCAGGATTCAAATTCCGCTCGCCGCCCGGGCGACGTTGCCCGGCGTCAATGATGATACCCGACCCGGCTGGTCGTTCGTCGACGCAGTCGGCGTGTTGACCTCGATCCAGGCTTTCCATGCCGAGCGGATTTCCGTCGCCGCGCGACTGGTCGACTGGCGAGCCGAACCGAAATCCCCCTCCCGCCGCGTGGATCCGTTACGGATCGAAGCGTGGACCCTGGTCGAATTCGACGGTTCACTCGCGCTGTTGCGGTGTGCAGCGCGGTACGTCCCCGGAAATCGGCCGGTGGACTGGTTGCTTTGGAATATCCCCTCGGGAATGGCGGTGCGCCAGGTGACCACTCCCGGACTGGGGGGGTATGCGGTCACCGACAATTCTCAAGGCGAGCGGCAGTTGGAGATCGATTTTCTCGAGCCGCGCAAGGAGCCATTTGAAGTTGTCGTCGACATGGTGTTGCCTGTCCCCAATTCGCTGTTCGAACTGAGATTCCCCGACCCCGCCGTGACTCCTCCGGGAGGGACCACAGCTCTGGAGTTGCGGCAGTATCGCGCCGCGCTGCGCTATCCGCTCGACCGGCGGATTCAGATCAGTTCCCCCGCTGTCGACCAACCGTTGCGGGCGCTCAATCTCAGTGATCTGGAGCGCGAAGGGCGATTCACCGACGTCACGTTGAACGCGGCGTACGAGCTGGATCGGCCGCTGTCGCTGTTGCTGTTGATCGAGCCGGCCGACATGAAACTGGCAGGATCGGTCGAACAGCGAGGAACGGTGCGGCCGGGTCAACTGGAATGGAAGTTCGTGGCCGACGGCGTCCGTTCGACGCAATCGGTCTTTCAATACGAACTTCAGGTCGATCCCCGGCTCGAGATCCGACGCGTGGCGGTCTTTGAACGGGATGAGCGTCCCGCCCGGTGGTCGCGCGAGGGGGACCGCGTCACGCTGTTTCTGGCGACGCGCGCGGGAAACACACAACGAATCGAACTGACAGGAGTGTTACCCCTCGACGCGCATGGCGAAGTTGACCCACCCCGGGTGTCACTGAATCGACTGACCCCATTGAATGAACGGCGGTTGCTGCTCGCTCCGAGTGGAGTTGACGCGCGGTTGATCGTCGGTGCGTTCCCGGATTCCGGTTCCGACGCGTTGGGTGTCTTACTCGATGCCCCAGCCGCTCCAGACGCCCCCTGGCCACGGATTCGCGTAGTTCCCACGACGTCCCCCGTACCGGCTGACTCGGAGACACGGGAACCCTCGACCGAATCCGAGACGGAAGAGCCGGAGGAGATCACGAGTCAGGTGATGGAACTGGAATTGGCCGAGATCAATTTGTCACGGTCACCCGCTGGTGGAACGCGCGGCCGGTTGCGGTTGTGGATTCCCGCGGGTGAGGAGACCGAGTTTTCTCTGGTGGTCCCGCACGAAGTGTCGCTCGACACGGTGATCTGGAAGGATCAAGTACTTCCTTTGCTCGTGGGTGATTCGGGTGATCTCAAGGTCCGGTTGCCCGCTCGGGATCGGGGGAGTCTGCTGGAGGCGGACTGGAAACTGTCGGCGGACGCTCCTTCGCGGATTCCCAGCCCCTGGGGAGAGAATTTCAATCGCCCGGTCTGGCCGCGGGACGCGCGAGTCGCTCGCATGCTGTTCACGTTTTCGTATTCCACCGAAGCGCTGCTGGCGGTCCGCGCGCCGTTTCGAAGAGTGACTCCTATGAACGCCGCCGAGATGCGCCGCGACGCCGACGTGATCGCGCGGCTGGAGGATTCGACCCCGGCCCCCCCGGGAGTTTCCGCCGCCTCTGAGATTCTGGCGGGGTCGCAACGGGCGACGACGGAACTGAGCCGCACGGGGCTGTTGGCTGGCGCGGCCTGGCTCGACTGGCCCCGGGCGAAGCCCCTGGCGGCCGGCTTACTGCTGCTGATTCTGTCGATTCTGCTGTGGTGGTCGAGCGGTTTGATTTACTGGCTGCAAGCCCGCAGCGGTATCTGCACTCTGATGATCTCGCTGGTCTGGTGGATCTTTCTGACACCCGGCGGGCTGGGCTGTCTGATCGCGATCATCAGTCTCCCGTTCGCGGTCCGCGACCTGTTTCGGGAACAGCGGGCGATGTAGTCGGTGGAATTCGAAATCGGCCGCCGTTTCAGCCGCGTGTACCGACTCGCGCTTCTCCCGGCGAAGTGATCTCGACTGGGATTTGTTTCTTGGGGACAATTCGCCGATTGTGTCCGCCATGCGTCGATCACTGCGATGGCACCTGGTCCTTTGAGAAACCGACTTCATGTTCACCCGGTTGTGGCAAACGGAACGCCCGCTCCTGGGACTTCTCGCCCTAGCGATTGTTCTAAGGCTGGGGGTTCTCTGGCGCTACGCACCGCGGCTGGATGAGGACCGCGATCTCTATCGGTCGATCGCCGAGCAGTTGGTCGCGGGTAACGGATACAGTCGGGTGTATCAGTGGGAGATGTTGATCTTTAACCAGCCTGGGGTAGAACCGGCAAAACACCTCTTGCTCATGCCGTTAGAGATTGCCGGGCCGAACGAACTATCGCCAAAAACGCAACAATTCGGAGACCCCGCTTGGGTTGCTGTGAATTCACCACTTTTCGTTATCTTTTTCACCGATCCTGAGTTACCGCGAGATCTGAAAACGAACTCGCCGTTCTCTCTCCCGACCGCCTATCGTCCACCGCTGTATCCACTGTTGATTGCGGGGACGATTTCCCTGTTTCATTCGCACCGAGCTCTCGCAGGGGTCCATCTGGTGCTGGGAACACTCACGGTGGGCCTGACCGTCAGTGCTGCTCGGAGAATGAAGCTCGATCGGGGAGCGATGCTGGCGGGGTTGCTGGTCGCGTTGGACCCGCTGCTTTTGCACCACACTCCGCAGGTGATGACCGAAACCCTGGCGGCGTTTCTGGTCACGCTGCTGCTGTGGGCTGCAAGCTGGCGTGAGTCGCGAGGGAAACGGGTCGCCCTGGGGGGAGTTCTCGGCC
>JAPLOC010001303.1:0-3922 GCA_026692825.1 Planctomycetota bacterium
TCGGGGTTCTCAAGACGCGTCCAATCAGCCGACGAGGAGGCCAGTTGTGTCAGGATCGCATCGCCCGTCTGACCCGGCTTCAGACCTTTGATTCCCAGTCCGGTCGCGACCGCGACAACAAACGGACTCCCGTCTCCCTGATCGCACAATGCCACCTGCTTTTGGCACTCGCCAATGATCTTCGCCTTGCGTTCCAACGAGGAAGCGGCGGAAGCCCCCGCATTGTGCAGGGAATCGGGCAGTTTCTCGGGCTGGCCAAACAGGGCGAACATGACATCCTGGAGTTTTTTCATCGTCAGTTCGACATACAGTCCCACCAGAAACGCGATCGCGCCGAAGACGTAGGCTTCTTTGAGGGAGTGTGTCGTTTGGTCGGGGACAGTGTTCGGCAGGAAGCCTCCCTTCAGGACAAAGGTCACCCCCAATCCCAAAGCGGCACCTTGAAATGGTGCCAGCACATACCACGGCAACCAGCGGTGGGTCATTTTTCCTGCACCCGCGTAGATCGCGATCGACCCCACAACACGAGTCAGGCTTCCGAGAGTGCCGGCCAGCGTCGCGACAATGAGGAGCTGTCGCGTACTCGGCCCTTCTGCGGGGATGGCGCTAAAGAAACAAACCAGTGCGACGATCACCCCGGCGCTGGCGCTAACCGCCAGACCGGAAAACGTCCAAATGGCCATGGATCCAGCCGGTTGATTTGTCTGTGGGTTGCTCATGGTCGAATCTTCTTCATTTGTCAAACGGGCATGGAAGGGGCCAAGTACCGTCGCCGTCATCAGCCACTCGATTCTGGTCACCTCCCAGGACCGCTGACAAGAGAGTTCCCGCACGTCCTCTTGATTTGCGTTTCGCGACGTGCGGCGAACATGAGGAACTGGCCGAACGGGAGTGTTCGCTGGACTAAAATCCACGGAAGCCAATAACCGCTTCCTTCAACACCTCAAGCATGAACTCTGTCGCGTCGTCCCTTTCGCGATGCCCTCAATTCTCGTACTCTCCCTCGGTTCCAACAGCCATGACCAGGGAGTTCTCAAAGTACATGGACCTCGCACTAGAAAATCACGTCATTCTCGTCACGGGCGGTGCCAAAGGAATCGGCGCTGGAATCGTCGAACTGCTGGCCGCAGAGGGGGCGGTTCCGGTGATCATCGGTCGGAATCC
Source organism: Planctomycetota bacterium (assembly GCA_026692825.1). GTDB lineage: Bacteria > Planctomycetota > Planctomycetia > Planctomycetales > Planctomycetaceae > UBA10511. The sequence continues at coordinate 1,165 of JAPLOC010001303.1, forward strand.
CGACGACAATGCCGCGCTCGCCGCCAAAGTCACATCCGCTGGCGGGCAAACTCTCGCGATCACCGCAGAACTCACGCGGACCGAGGAGTGCCAACGCGCGGTCGCGGAAGTGGTCGAACGCTTCGGTCAGATCAATGGTCTCGTGAACAACGCCGGCATCAACGACGGGATCTCCCTGGAACACGGGGATACGGATCAATTCCTGGTGTCGTTGCGGAGGAATCTGGTCCATTATTACGACATGGCACGGTTCGCGTTGCCGCATCTGAGAAAAACAAAAGGGCCAATCGTCAACATTGGTTCGAAGGTCGCTGAGACAGGGCAGGGGGGCACGTCGGCTTACGCGGCGGCCAACGGCGGCCGAAACGCTTTGACGCGCGAATGGGCCGTCGAACTGGCGAAATACGAGATTCGTGTCAACGCGGTGATTGTCGCCGAGTGCTGGACACCCCTCTACGCGAAGTGGATCGAAACGGTCCCGAACCCGGTGGAAACACGCGAGCGGATTGAGGCCCGGATTCCGTTTGGAAAACGAATGACGACCTGTGAAGAACTCGCCAACATGGTGGCGTTTTTACTTTCGGAACGCTCCAGCCATACGACCGGGCAACTGTTCCACGTGGATGGCGGTTACACCCACCTCGATCGTGCGATGGTGTGAACTGCCGTCACGCCGGATGCCCTCACAGTGCAAAAACGCTATACGGCCGCATCTCCGAGATCGGGTGAATCGAAACCCGGGATTCTGGTAGAATGGACTGCGGAGAGGTCGATCCCACGGTCCTTTGTCTGCGAGTTCAGTGTCTCATGCCCTCACCCTTTCCCGGAATGGACCCCTGGTTGGAGTCTCCCAGTCAATGGGGGGATTTTCATCATCGGTTCGCGACTGAAATGAGTAATCAACTCAATTCGGAACTCCCGCAGCCGTATTACGCCAAGCTGGAAATGCGCGGCGAAGTGGGTCTGACGTTTGACTGGGGACGCCCCAGGCACATCGTTCCCGACCTCGCGATTGTTCGACCGCTCGGCAGGCCGTCGTCGGGATCCGCGACTGCGGTCGCCGATCCACGTGTTGAGGTCTCCTTCTCACACGAGGTCGAGTTTCCTGGTGAGCAGTTGAGTCACTACTTCGTGGAAATTCGTGACCCTCGTCAAGAACATCGGCTTGTCACGCTGATTGAGATTCTCAGTCCATCCAACAAACGCCCTGGTGCCGATCGGCTTGCCTACGCCAAAAAACAGTGGGATATCCTGTCGAGCAACTGCCATCTGATTGAAATTGATCTGCTGCGCGGCGGAGAACGGGTGTTCCCCAGCGAAGGCCAGGAGGCCCATGTGGCATGGCTTACGGAGGGACGTCCGTACGTCGTCCTTGTCAATCGGGCCCAGGACCAGGTACCCAACTCCTGGCGTATTAAGACGCAGTTATTCGCCGTGGGGCTGCGCGAAATGCTGCCGGTCATTTCCATCCCGCTCGGTCCGGAAGTCGCCGAGCCGCCGCTCGACCTGCAATACATCTTCCAAAGGGTCTACGACACCGGCCCCTACCGCCGCGGCGCGGTCGACTACAACGCCCCACCCGATCCTCCCCTGGAGCCGGAAGATGCGGCATGGGCGGAGGCGTTGCTGCGACAGGCGGGATTGCTGCGCGCCACCGCGTAGGCGTCTTTCTCCGAGAGTCCGCCCAGTTGCGGCCGCGTCGCTCATCGTCGCACTCGGGGCTGTCAAGAACCTCACACCGAACCACCACCCCGCGCGCGGTTGGCAGCCGATTTCCAACCTCAGTCTCCCATTTCGGGAAACTTCTCCAACAGCCCCGGAAAACGCTCGCGCACTAGTTCTTCGTCTTCGAAGTCAAACTGATCGCCCGCCGGCTCGTCGGGGATTCCGTCAACATCCAGCGCGAGCGGCATCTCTTCCCCTGTCATTTCCTCATAGATCTTGGAGGCAATGTATTGAAACCCTTCGCTGGCCAGGTACGGGACATCGGGCTCACCCGCCACTTCCGCCAGCGAATCGGGATCCCGCAGCGCGCGTTGAAAAACCTTTTCGCCCAGACTGATCAACCGGGCGCGAAAGTCGATAAATCCGTCGTCACTGCAACCGCCGTGCAGCCAATAGGCGACTGCCCACAAATCCCAGCGGTACGCCTTTCGATGGAATTGATAAAACGTCGCGTCAAAGTCGCAGATCTCGTCGGGAGTGAGTTGCTTCAATAACGCGGTCAGCGTTTGCTCCTGAACGTCAGCAAAGTCCTGGGCGGGGCGACGTGGAAGTTTCCGCGCGTTGTCTCGCGACGCGTCGATCAGGCTCCAGAACTTTGTGTCGTTCATGATGTCGCTTTCACTGAGAGAGAGATCACGGCTTGGCGAGGAATTTCACGCAGACCGGCATCCCGACTTTGACCATGTTGCCGGTCACTTTCGCGGAGCCATTCGACCACTCGGCGACCTGTACGGAATCGCCATCCTGGCTGGCGATCAGCAGCCATTTTCCGGTTGGATCAAAATTGAAGTTGCGAGGCGTCCGAATCTTACGATCCCCTTCGCTGGTGATGTGTCCGACCGCCTTTGTGCTATTGGCGTTCACTTCAAAAACCGCCAGACTGTCGTGTCCTCGATTTGACACCAGTACGTGCCCCCCTGCGGGATGAACCACGATTTCCGCAGTGGAATTCCGCATGCGAATGTCAGCGGGCACATCCTTGGGAAGTGTCGAAAGATGATTGTCCGACCGCGCTTCGAGTCCGTTGGTTCCA
>JAPLOC010001303.1:4011-6894 GCA_026692825.1 Planctomycetota bacterium
CGTAGGCGTCAACGCCCCTGTCCTCTGGTCGAGTGTGTACGACAGCACCTGATCGAGTCCCAATTCAACCACGTAGGCGTACTCCGTCTCCCCCTCCGTGCGGAACATGGAACAATGAGCATGCGGAACGATCTTCCGGCCCGACGCGGTGTCGCCACCCGAATGCTGCCGGAAGTCTGTCCGACGATCGAGACTTCCATCGTCTTTCAATGAAAAGACCGACGCATTCCCTCCCGTATAGTTCGCGACGATCACGAACTTCCCGGTCTGGTTCACCATCAAATGACACGGGGCGGCACCACCACTGGTCACTGAATTCAGCGCCGTTAAATCTCCCGTTTTCCGGTCGATTCGGAACGCATGCACCGTCCCTTCGTTTTTCTTTTCGCCACTCTCGCCCGTCTCCCCCACGGCGTACAGAAACTCACCGTTGGGGCTCAGATTGACGAACGACGGATTGACCATCTCCGCGACCAGTTTCGGCTCCGAAAGTCCGCCGGTCTTCAGGTCGAGTTCGCACCGGTAAATTCCCTGACTGACATTCGGCTTCGTGTAGGTTCCAATGTAGACCCAATACTTGCCGGAAGCCGGGGCTTCGGCGGGATCAGCGTAGCTCGCCGACGCCAGAGTGGACATTACAAACAACGCCGTCAGAAACCGCCGACCGAAGCGCATGCGTCGAATCCTCAAAGGAGAAACCAGGGGAGACTTCGTCGGGGATTGTAACCAATCCATGGTATCCGTCTCCATCGAGCGCGGGGCCTTGTCCCCGCGATTCCTTCATCATCACTCAACCATCAACAGGCACACCAGCAAACTTACTGGAATGCGTTGTTCACACGCAAAGCGGCGGCCGACTCAAAACGGGCGAAGCTGCGTGCCAGTCGATTTTCGCCGAATAGAATCGCGCAAAACCCATACCCCACCGCCGCCCCCCAGAGCGTGTCGCTCAGAAAGTGTGAACCTCCCTCAACGCGTTGCACCGCGACGAGTGCCGCGACCGCGACAAACAGCCACTTCCCTTTGGGGTACACCGCCCACAAGGCGACACAGAAACCCGCGACAAACGCGGAATGTGCCGACGGAAAACTCTGGAGTTTCGATCCTCCCGCGAACAGCGGAAACAGACCGCGAAACGAATTCCAGACACTGCCGGCAACTTCCTCGGGAGTGAACGAGAAAAAGTGATACGGTCGCGCCCGGGCGACACACAACTTCAAAACATCGGCAGACAGTCCCGAACCGATCGCCGCGAGTGCGATCCGCACGCTGGCCCGCCCTCGGACAGCGTCGCACAAAAATAACGCCGCACAAATGATTACCAACCCGGTCGGCTGCCCGAACGGTTCGATGTGTTCGAGAAACTCGTGGGCGAATTGTCCGCCGTGTTGCACGTGACAAAATTGACTCACTGCCACATCGACCGACAGCGCCACCACGCCCGCCAGCAACAACACGGGCAGCACGACGCGCGGTGATCCCGGCAGCCGCGCCACCGAGGTGGTGGCGGTCGGAATGGGGACACTCATGTCGATTTCGGCTGATCGTGTCCCGCGTCGCCGGGATGCTGCTTCGCCCGACGCTGCCGGATCGCGTACGGAATCGCCAGACAGGACCCAATCACCACCGTGTAAAAGACCCAGGCGAACCAGTGGTACTTTCGGCCTTCAACCTTCGCCAGGGACTCCGCCGGGAATTTCGGCTGAATCAGCGGCTGGATGAAATCGGGGAGCCAGCCCGGGCCTTTCCGTACATGCGACATTTCGTACATGTTCCCGACCGCTTCCTTCTCCACGTCATTGGCGGCGGCTTCCAGCAGCAGATCGCGATGCGCTTCAGTCATCTGGCCGGTATAGCGCAGGTGATGTTTGACCGACTCAAAAATCCAGTAATTTTTCCGCTGGGTGTCCATCACCACCAGCTCTTTCAAGTCGCCGGGGAGTTTCGTGAAGCCGTCGCCGCTGGGGAGTTCCGCCGAGGCTTTCATGAAGTCCTCTTCCCAATGGCTGCTCAGCGAAATCCCGTGTCGACTCACCATGTACCGGGCGACTTCGCGATCCCCTAGAATCATCTCGGCGGCGGTCAGTGCCAGAACCGCGGTCCCGACCCACACAATCCAGGGATAGCGGTTCATCAGCCGTGCGATCAGGCCACTGCACGTCATGATGATGCCAATCGACACCACCAGCCCCATCAGCAGCCGCAGCGTGTCGCCATGGCTCGCCCCCGCCACCGCGAGCATGTTGTCGAGGCTCATCATGAAGTCGGCGACGAAGATCATCCGGATCGCGGCGAGTGCGCTCTGGTCGGCGTTGTCGGCGGTGATCTCATGTTCGTCATCTTCCAGCAGGAGTTTGACGGCGATCCACAACAGCACCAGACCGCCAACCAGCCGAACGCCGGGAATCATCAGCAAAAACGCCATCAGCAGCGTGAAGACAATCCGCATGAAAATGGCGATTCCGCCACCCCACATGATCGCGCGATGCCGTTGATGCGCGGGGAGTTTATGGGCCGCCAACGCGATCACCACCGCATTGTCGCCCGACAACACGATGTCAATCAGAATGATCTGGAGGACGGAGAGGATATAGTCGAGTGGCATGCAGCAGTCGGGGAGATTCGGGGCGGAGGGATCGGATGACCTACAAGGGTTAGAATAGTAATCCCGATTCTTTCGTACCATCCGACTCGGGGAAAAGTCGACCCTCGGCACGACTGACCACTCCATCCTGTTCTGGTACAATAGCGATTCGCAACCAACGATTCCGCCTCCGCGACGCGGCGAGATTTCCATGGCCCGGTTCCCTTGTAATTCGCGACAGTGTCCACCGGTCGAGCCGGCGGTTTCGCGGCGTCGATTCCTGGTCGAATCGGGTGGGG
>JAPLOC010001304.1 GCA_026692825.1 Planctomycetota bacterium
CGACCCGGCTGCGCCCGGAGGTCCGATGTCATGACGAGTACGCTGGCCAGAGTCAAAATCGAACAGACGACCCGGCGGATCCCCACCGATCGGGTGACTCTTCTCATGGTTCCCTCCGTAATCTGCGGACCCTCACCCAAACAGCCTCCCAGCGCCGACGAATTTATCTTCGCGGACGTGGCAGGGACCGCACTTTTGGCGGGGGACGCGATTCGACGTGGCGCTTGCACTACTGTTCCTCGCAGGCAACCCAGAGTCTCTGGAGACCGGACGCCGAAGCATACCAACGGCGGTTTCGGAATTCCAACATCGACAGACACTTCCGACACCGTTTGTCGATTCTTATGGTACCCTATCAGGCGTTCTCCGCGAATGTCAAGTTTTTTCCAGCGTTTCTGTTGAGATTCCCTCATGGCGGACCCACTTCCCCCGCTCATTCATTCCGACCCGTGCTTCCTCGACCATCTGACAGGCGACCATCCCGAATCGCCCGAGCGGTTGAGTCACCTCACCAGCCATCTGGCGCATCGACCGATTCTGGCGAAGTTTTCGCCTGGGAAGGTTCGGCCGGCGACCCGGGAGGAGTTGGCGCGGGTCCACCGGCCGGCGCACATCGACTCCGTTCGCGACGCCTGCCTTAACATGCCCGGCCGGATCGAGTCCGATACGGTTGTTTGTAAAGATTCGTACGATGTCGCCCTGAAAGCCGCCGGTGCCGCGGTCGAAGCGGTCGACGCGGTTATCACTGGCAAAGCCCCCCGCGCGATCTGCCTCGTCCGCCCCCCCGGCCATCACGCGCTGCCGCATGCCCCCATGGGGTTTTGCCTGTTCAACAATATCGCGGTCGCCGCCGCCCACGCCCGGGCCAAACATGAACTCAAGCGGGTGCTGATCGTCGATTTCGACGTCCATCACGGCAACGGCACCCAGGACATGTTTTACGATTCGGGCGAAGTCTATTTTCTTTCGGTTCACCGGTCGCCGTTCTATCCTGGAACGGGGGCGGCTCACGAGACCGGTCGCGGGGCAGGGCAGGGGACCATTTTTAACCTGCCGCTTCGCTTTGGCGTGACCCGCAAAGATTTCCTGACCCAATTCGAAACGATCCTGGAGAAGGCCGCGTCGCGGTGCAAGCCGGAACTCATCCTGTTGAGCGCCGGCTTCGATGCGCATGCGGCCGACCCCGTGGGATCGCTCGGACTGGAGACGGAAGACTACGAGCCGTTGACCCGGCGAGTGGTCGAGGCCGCCAAGCAGCACTGTGGCGGGAAACTCGTGAGCCTGCTCGAAGGAGGGTACAACGTCGAGAAGCTGGCTGAGTGTGTCGAATGTCACATGGAGGCGCTGGCGAAGGAGTAACAACCCGTCCAGGATCAGATCTTGGACGGGTGCCAATGGATTCATTGGACTCCGCGAGGCGTCAAACTCCGCGGTCCCGGTTCAAATTCGCAGCTCTCGGCTTCGCCAAATTCCTCCGGTCGGGCGTGGTGGTGGCTGGCGGGTCCGTCATCGCCGTGGCGGCCACCGGCGTCACCTTTTCGAGGCATCAGGAGTTTTGCGACGAGCCCCGTCCAGCCTGTTTGGTGGCACGCCCCCAGGCCACGGCCGGTGTCGCCGTGGAAATACTCATGAAACAGCAGGTTGTCCCGGAAATGTGGGTCGAATTGCTGCTTGTGATGATCGCCGAATGCCGACCGACGCCCGCTTGAGTCCCGTAAAAACAGCCGGGTCAGGCGTCGCGACAGCTCGTCGGCGACTCCGTTCAAGGTCAGATAGCGCCCCGAGCCGGTCGGGCACTCCACTTGAAAATCATCGCCGTAGTAATGGTGAAATTTCTGCAGCGATTCGATGATCAGGTAATTCACCGGCATCCAGTTCGGACCGCGCCAGTTCGAATTTCCGCCGAACAATCCCGATTCCGACTCGCCGGGAATGTACGAAACGGTCAGCCGCGTGCCGTCGCAATCGAACGTGTAGGGATTGTCGGCGTGATGCTTCGACAGCGCGCGAACGCCGTACTCCGAGAGGAACTCGGTTTCGTCGAGCATCCGTTTCAGCAGCTTCTTCATCCGGCTGCCGCGCAACAGCGAGAGCAGCCCCCGTTCTCCCAGGCCGGGCTCATTCCAGCGGGAGACCAGTTTCGCAAGGTCCGGTCGGTTCGCCAGAAACCAGCGCAGCCGCCGGTGAAAATCTGGAAGCCGGTCGAGCAGTTCCGGTTCCAGTGTTTCGACCGCGAACAGCGGAATCAGCCCGACCATCGACCGCACTTCCAGCATGATGGCCTGGCCATGCGGCAATTCGAGCGAGTCGTAGTAAAACTGGTCCCGTTCGTGCCAGAGTCCACGGTTCTCGCCCGTGCCCCCCATATTGGTCATCGCCTCGGCGATGTGCAGGAAATGCTCGAAGAATTTCGTGGCGATATCTTCGTAAACGCGATTGTGCAGCGCGAGTTCCAGGGCAATTCGCATCAGATTCAGGCTATACATCGCCATCCAGCTCGTGCCGTCGGCCTGATTGATATACCCCCCGGTCGGCAGCGGATCACTGCGGTTAAAGACTCCGATGTTATCGAGGCCGAGGAATCCCCCCTGAAAGATGTTTCGGCCACTGGCATCTTTGCGATTCACCCACCAGGTGAAATTGAGCATCAGTTTGTGGAACACCCGTTCCAGAAACTCGATGTCGCCGCGATCCCCGCGCTGTTTGCGGTCCATCTGAAAGACCCGCCAGGCAGCCCAGGCGTGGACGGGGGGGTTCACGTCACTGAAATTCCATTCGTACGCCGGCAGTTGGCCATTGGGGTGCATGTACCATTCTCGCGTCAACAGCAGCAGTTGCTGTTTGGCGAATGAGGCGTCGACTAGTGCCAGGGGGATCGCGTGAAATGCCAGATCCCACGCGGCGTACCAGGGATACTCCCATTTGTCGGGCATCGAGACGATGTCGGAATTGTTCAAGTGCCTCCAATCGCGATTCCGGCCCGATTTGCGCTGTTCGGGCGGAGGGGGATGGAGGGGATCGCCCGCGAGCCAGTCGGGCACGTCGTAATGGTAGAATTGTTTGCTCCAGATCATGCCGGCGAGCGCCTGCCGCTGTACCAGGCGTTCATCGACCCCGGTAATTCCGGTTTGCAGGTGATCATAAAACTCGTCGGCCTCCTGGCGGCGCAGGTTGTGAATCGAATCGAAGTCGGCGAATGGATCGGCTGCAAGTCTTGGACTAAGCCGTGCGCGGAGAACGACTTGTCCCTGCGCCGGAATCGTTCGCACAACCCACGCCGCCCCCTTCGTGCCTCGTTGACTTGGATTCACCCGGTCCACATTGCCACCAACGACCCGGTCGTTGATCCCGTCTTTAAAAAATCCCGCAACGCTCGTGCCGTACAGCTTGGGGGAGTTCGTATTGTTGTCGCAAACCAGGAATTCCGGCTCACCTTCGACCGCGAATTGGTAGCTTCCCAGCGACGGGTGTTGCGTCTGAATCGTTCCCGGGCCGGACACGAGAAGTTCCGGTCGCTCGGCCCCCTCGCTCCAGCTCCAGGTATTGCGAAACCACAACTGCGGCAACAGGTGGATCGTCGCCGCCGCCGGTCCACGGTTGTGGACTTCAATCCGCATCAAAATGTCCTGCGGTCCCTCCTTGGAGTACTCGACGAAGACATCAAAATAGCGGTCATCATCGAAGATTCCGGTGTCCAGCAACTCAAATTCGGGATCGAGCCGGCCCCGGCTGCGGCTCTCGGCCAGAAGCTGATGGTACGGGAATTCCCGTTGAGGGTATTTGTACAGCATCCGCAGCCAGGAATGGGTCGGGGTCGCATCGAGGTAGTAGTAGAGTTCCTTCACGTCCTCGCCGCGATTCCCTTGCCCGTTCGAAAGTCCGTACAGTCGGTCTTTTAGAATGGGATCCTGGCCATTCCACAGCGCGAGCGACAGGCAGAGTCGACAACCCTCGTCGGAGATCCCGGCGATGCCATCTTCGCCCCAGCGATAGGCGCGGGAATGCGCGGCCTCAAATGGAAAATAGTCCCACGCCGCCCCGGTTGGACTGTAGTCTTCGCGGACGGTTCCCCATTGGCGTTCCGAAAGGTACGGTCCCCACTGCCGCCAACGCCGGGTGCGGGCGTCGGCTTCGTGGAGTCGCGATTGTTCGGCGGTTGGAACAGGGACAGAACCAGACATCGGGTAGCCTTTGAGACGGATCATGCGGCTGGCGCGAGCGAAACGTCATCCGGGAGGGATTTTGAGTTGTCCAGTCGCCGCCACAAGTCTGAAGCACTTGGCGATCAGAAGCAAGTACGAAATGTCCGCGCCGTGTTCTGTCCCGGGCCGTGATGACGATTTGGGGGCGGGTTGATTTATCCACCGCGTGGCACCAATTGCGACATATCGCACTTGAGACCCCTGCCCCCTTGCGGGGCAGGTGAATGAGACCAGCGCTCCGATGCGTGTCAATCGCGTTGGTTTGCATCGCCGCTATGCTCGTCCGTCACGTGTTTGTGGGGTCAATCCGATTGCGTGGAGACGGTCTCCAAACTTCACTTCAGGGAGAAGGGAACTGATCTTGAGCCAGTTGCCCTCTGACGGTATTGTCCCCGCCAGGTTCCCGAGTGCGTGACCCCCCGTCGGGAGCGATTCGCGATTCGTTCGAGGCGAGAGTCCTCCATGTGCCGGTTGTCTGTCTCCCGATTGCTGTCGCTGGGATGCTGCGCGTTCGCGGCGGCCTGGCTGGCCGGGTGCAACACGATGCACGGCAATATGAACAACCAGACCGGCATGCGGTTGTATCAGTCGGGGAATTACACGGCCGCCCGGAGCGAGTTTCAACGCGCGGTCGCTGACGAACCGTGGAACGCCGACTACCTGCACAATCTGGCGGCGGCCCAAAAGCGAGACGGCGAGATCGAGGCCGCCGAGCGGAGTTATCGCAAGGCGCTCGCGATCGACCAGTCCCACCAGCCCTCCTACCACGGACTGGCCACGCTATTGCGCGAGGAGGGACGCACCGCTGAGGCTCGCGAACTGGTGACCGGTTGGCTGGGAGCGCAACCCTATTCGTCTGAGCCGTATGTCGAAATGGCCTGGCTTGAACGGGAGCAGGGAAATCTGCCGCAAGCGGAGTCGTACCTGCGTCAGGCACTGCGGGTGAAGCCCAACGACCACGTCGTGGCGGCGCAACTCGGCCAGCTTTACCAGGATGCGAATCAGCCCGATCGAGCTTATGCGATGTATCGGCGGAGTCTGTATACCCGTTGGTCACAGCCCGAAGTTCAAACCCGAATCGCACAGCTTCAGCAGGACCAGGCACAGCGGCAAACGGAAGCGGCTTGGTCGGGTTACGGCCCGCCCGTTCCCAGCTATGCGGTCGGTGCCACCCCCTATCCCGTTGCCATCGCGCCACAACCTGCGGGATCGGTCCCCGAGTCGGTCGCCGTGTTGCCTGGACCACCGGTAGGCGGATTCTCGCCGGCACCTATCAACTCTCGGCGAGAGCTGGGATCGCCGATGTTCAGCAGCAGCCCACTCGACGAACGAACGTTGGGTGGCGACCCAGCCCATGCGGACCAGATTGCGGAAGAGCTGCCGCTGGTCAGCCCGAGATAGCCCACCGCATTGATGCCCGGGGAATGCGAAAGGAATACAACCATGGGCTTACTCAGTGATTTTTTCATCAGCGAGGGAACCGCTGTTCCGAATTACAACGGGGGAGATGGCTTGGACTTCGCCGATTGTGTGAAATCCAACGACATCACGCCGCTCCAGGCGGCCCAGTTGTTGGCAGGGATTCGCGACATTCCCTTCGGCCACTCCATGATCCGCGAGTTTGAGTTCTTGACGCCGGAAGATGCCGACGATTGGACGATGTCGGTTCCCGGGGACATGGTCACATCGCTGGCAAATCTACCGACGGGCCGCGTCGTCGCACTTGTCGAGCGCTTCGCCTCTGAGACTGAGGTGGAACTGGGCTGGTCCCCTGAGGATATCCTGTCATTCGTGCTGGAATTGCAAACACTCGCCAAACGTTGCGTTGCGTCGAATAAGTCTATGTATCTGTGGTGCAGCCTATAGGTTTTCTCCGTGGCACAACGTGGTGAACGGGGCGATTGAGTCAACCGCCAGTGGGTTGCGCCAGGTTGGGGCTGAGTGGTGGGCGGTCGATAGGCCGGATTCTCGCGGAGGGGGGTGAGTATTTCGGAACCGGCATGCGATGTCGGTCAGGAATCACGCGGACTGTGATATCAAGAAACTCAGGTTGACACTTCCGAAGGAATGCACGAGACGGTCCAGCGGTCGTCCATCACCAACCGAGGAGGTGTAGAATGGATTCGAACATGTCCACCATGGCCGTCGACGCACTGGCAGAACGCGTGGAGGGAATGATTCTCGCACGGTCGAACGGTGCGGTACGCAATCTCAAGGTGATTCCGCTTTCCGGCGAGGTTGTTCTGACGGGGACATCAAGCTCCTACTACGGCAAGCAACTCGCGATACAGGCGGCTCTCGACGCGTGTGGCAGTTTGCTCGTCACGAATGATATCGAAGTCCGTTGATTTGCCGCGATGAATGCTGCAAATCAACGGATTTGATCTTGGACGGGATTCGAGACCACGGTCACTTGTGTTCCCACGGTCGAAGATCCTCGAACGACAACCCGCCACAAACTTTCGCTGCGGTCGACTCCCATCCGCACCGCCCGGGTCGTTGTTCCTTGGAACGACAAGTTGACACTTTCGTCTTCGACCTTCCAAACAACAGGATCGACAAACGGTCGATTTTTAACATCTGACCGCGCGACCGGTCCCTGGTTCCCGGGAGGAATGTCGGTTTGGCCGCAGTGCAAGTCGATCGACCAGTCGCGAAACAACTCGTCGAATGACACACCGGTAGCGAGTTCGATTTGCGAGATCCCACCCGAGTCCCCCGTGACAAGCTCGCGCAATACGTTGGCACCACACCGCCGACACAGATAATCCATAAACAGCGCGGTCGCGCCTCGACTGCCTGGATCGCGCCAGCCTGCACCCCCTTTCGACGCTGAGACCACCAGCGGCGACCGATGGGGCGCTGTGCGAAACGCCTGGAGCCTGTCGGCGAGATTCGACCAGCCGGAGGTGGCCCGAACTTCGACCGCATGGGCCAATCCTTCGTCGATCCATTCTTCGTCGCGGACATGGCCGCTCGATTGGAGTCGCAGACTGAAGGCCGCCAGGTGCGTCACTTCGTGAGTGAAAACGGCGTCCAGTCCCGGGTCGGTGATCCGGGCGGAGTTGACGTAGATGAGGTCGGCGTGGTTGCTTGTGGGCAGCTCCACTTGCGAGAGAAAATCATGGCTGCGAACAAACGCCCGCAAGGGGGTTGGCCCGCAGGGAATCGTTTCAAGCAGGGGGGTAATCAAGACCGTGAGCCGGCCGTCTCCATCAAGATCGTCGATCTCCCCGAGGAATCGTTCCACATCCAACAGGACGCGGTGTTGCAGGTTTTGGGCCACACTCTGGACTGTGGCGTCGGGCACCGCCTCTCTGGGAATTCGCGGGTCGCAGTAGACCGCCACAGTTTCATTCGCGACATGCAAGCGCGCAACAACATATTCCCCGGGTTCCTGCGCCATTGAAGGGACTCCCGGTGTTGGCACCCAAAAACGTCGTTCTTGTGGGGGAGGCGTGTCGCGACCGAAACGTCCTGCCCGATATCCTGTAGTGTGCCGGTCGCGACTGGACGAATCGAGGAATCGATCCAACGCGTAACCCGCAACATCGGCTGCCCTGCGGTACTGGAGAATCGCAGAACTGCCGGTCCGTGGTTGAGGCTGATCCAAATCCGGATCCACGACACGTGTCATCCGCAGTTCGATATTCGTCACTTCGGTGTCGGGAGCGAGGGATCCGAATACCAGCGTCGCTTCGCGACCGGCCCGCAGATCAACGAAAATTTCGATCTCGTCGCCAATTGAATTTGACGAGAATTCGCAGTGTGCGACCGGGGGTGAAAAGTCGCCCACCGCTCGCGGTGTCCGATTCGCGGAATTCGCAGCCCGCCCCCATACGACGCCCGCCGAAAGCAACGCCAGCACGAACAGAGCGATGAAGGCCCGCCGCGTCATGGAACGGTTCCCAGATGTTCAACGGAGCGCGAGACCCGACGGAATCTTTATCGGCGAATTCCCGCCGTCAAATTCACCCCAATCGATTTCATCGGTCCTTCATTCCAATTTCACTTGGATGAGCGACTGGTGTCCGGATGAATCGTGATTTCGCCTGTCGGAAGTTATACTTCGACCCTGAAATCCAGAGACCGATGTCGAGGCGCGCCCGTCAGGAAGCGAATATTCAGTCACCGC
>JAPLOC010001305.1 GCA_026692825.1 Planctomycetota bacterium
GAGAAGACATAGGGGAAATTGAGCCTACCTGGGGGATAGCAACGGAGAGTGCTTTCGTAGGCGTGAAGGGCCAGGCCGATTTGCTTGAGGTTATTGCGGCACTGGGTGCGTCGTGCCGCTTCGCGCGCCTGTTGGACGGCGGGCAACAGCAACGCGACCAGAATGCCAATGATCGCGATGACCACCAGAAGTTCAATGAGCGTGAACCCGGTCGCGCGCCGTCGCGGGAATGAGAAACGTGGAACCATGACGAGAAGATCCGGAAATGTGAGTGTATCCGCCGACCGTGGACGGGGGCGGAATGTGGAATGGCCAGGAGTCGCGGTCGGGCGCACGGAGGCAGAGGGGAGCGGCGCGGAATGACACGCTGACAACGGGTCAGCAGACCAGCGTTGTGGAGAGCGAGCCAGCGACCCGTGTCAGCGTGTGATCACGAGCGGTGGCACCGGTGGCCGGCGCGCGGACAATCCCAAGAAGGGATCGGAGAGAGGAACGATCGGGCCTGCCGACGGATCCATCTGAGCCACGACAACGATTGTCGGAGTGTGGGACCAAGTGATCGCCGACCAATGCCAGTGGACCCCCTGGCAAGACAGTGCGGCCGAAATCAAAACCACTCCCGAACCGGTCGGACGGCTGGTCTTCGGTTGGCGCACTGGGTTCTGGCACGCGGTGTTCGCCGCTGGCGCATCGCGTTCGGAAGCGTTCCGTTCACACTTCGCGCAGTCGGCGGAGTCGACCGACGTCTCGCAGGTCGCCGTCCCACAGTGTGCCCGTTTTTCGCAACGTCTAGTTTTGCGGTCTTGAGAGACCCGCTCCACCGCCTCCTGACCAGCGGCGACGACTACGAACTGGGGCAGCTCGACTTGATGCGTCTCAGCCCAAGCGACTTTTTGAGCGTTGGTGAAGCAGCAGCAGCTCTTCCAGCACTGATCGGCCGACTGGCAGCCACAGACTCGGTGCTGACAGGGAAACGGCCGCGAAAGATCTTTTTTACCGCCTGAACCCGTAACTGCGGGAAAAGGGAGATAGGTACACAACATCCCCGCCAGCACCGCGAGGCACAAGAGCCTGCGGGCGTTCGCACTCCAGAAATTGTGCCGCCGGGGTAATTGTCGCATGGACCTGTTTCGGAATTGACCGAACTCCAACCCGGCTCGCTCTCCACGGGGGGAAGTATACACAGCCCGCGCAGGAAAATGCGACTGACCGGTAGGAGTTCTGGCGAAGCGTGTACTGTCCGTAGCGTGGAATTCATTCCAGGCGACTCCCTTCAAGTGTGCCGCACTCGTGGGTCTCCGCTACGACCCCCGGATGCTTCACGAATCCATGACAAACGAGCCCAGCCGAGTTACCATCCAGGACGCCGACATCAATGGAACATCGGAGGTCTTTCGACAGCGGCATGGTCCGGTGTCGTGTCGTGACCCAACCGAACTCAAACACCCGGGGAGTCGACTCAAGGAATGTCCATTCCCAGCGTTTACCACCGCGACGCATCGCGGAAGCGGTTCGGTTGGAAGACCCTTGTCGCGCTGGGCGTTCTTGGCGTTCCCCGGCCGGCATGGGCGTGCATGGGCTGTACAGATGCGGCGATGGATTTCCTGTTCCCCTGGGTTTGGCCCCTATCCATGGCGTTGCTCGCCTGGCTGGCGGTTGGATGGTGGCGATGGACGACCTTAAGCGCGATCACCGCCGCCGACGCCGCCGAACCGGGGCGGTCCAACCCCAACGCGATCGTCATGTTCTCCTGCGCATTCGGCGTGGCCATGGTTGTCGGCGTGTTGCTGATCCTCCCGTACACCGGACTGATGGGGCTGGTCTGTGTCGCCTGGCTCGCATTTCTGATGTGGTCATTGACGCGATCATTTCGACGGCAGAACTGGCCCAGCGCCAGTCGGCTGTTTCATCGCATGAACCTGATCTGTCTGGTGTTGGCGTTCCTTGTCGGGGGGGCGGGCTGGGTCGTTGGCAGTCGCCCCGACGCCGCTGTCGAGGCGCTAAGGATCGGACCCCACAGCGACCTGGTGATCCCGTATGTTCTCAAGGCAGGTGATCGGTCCGTCCCTCCGTTGATCGCGGCGATCGACGACGCGTTTGAACGATTGAACGAACCGTTGCAGCCGGGACAGATCGTTCCCTACGTCTGGTGCCTCACGCGGATCGGCGGTGCCGACGCCGACGCGGCGCTGTCAAAACTTTTCGAAACGCGAATCCATGACACCGCGCATGGCGACGGACGCTGGCAACTGGTTGTCGCCTGCCTGATCGCAGAGTCGCGTGGAGCGGACGCGGTGCCTCTGTTGCTGCGGCTGTACGATCGGGAGCCAGATAAAGGGCTGCGACAGATCGCGCTCGGCGCGCTGGCCCGCACGGGAAGCCGGGCCGGGGTGTTGTTCGCCATCGATCATCTGGCCGAAATGGTACCGGACAATTTCGATGGAGAATCGACGATTCACCCGGTGACTGCGGGAGTGGTCGAAGTCATCGCCCGCATACTCGCCGGCACTCGAGATCTCCACCTGTTGAAAACTGCTGAACTGTTCAACGAAGGCCCTGGTCGCAGATCCATGTTCGGTCTCCCGGTGAATCGACAGCCGGCCGATTCGTCAGCGGAACTTCCCGCCGACGTACTCGCCGACTCGCTGATTGACTCCATTCAGCAATTCTCGATTGAGGATCTTCAGTCGTTGCGAGACGCCTGGGAACATGTGCTGGCGGACCCAAAAATCGAGTAGCGGTTCGAGGTGCAGGTTTGTGGCCTACCCATCACGATTCTCGGCATCCTCCTTTTTCCCCACAATCTTCTCCATGTCTCCCATCGTTTCCGAAAAGACAATGGGGGGAATTTCACCAAACGGAATCAACCGCGGATCCTTTTCATCCTCCGGCTCGTCGTACGTGTAACTGCCCACGGTGACACTTCCCGATTTCACAAAACAGATTTCCTGAAGCGTGATCGACTCCTCCA
>JAPLOC010001306.1 GCA_026692825.1 Planctomycetota bacterium
GTCAACGCGATTGTCCCCCCGGGGTTGGCGTCGATTTTTCCTGTCGTCCCTGCGGCGGCGCGTACCACTCAACAGAACCGCGACATGGCCATCTCTCTGCCTTTTCTGTCGCCCCGAATTCCCTTGAAGACCGCCGCTACAGTCTGCAAGTCGCTCTCGACCATGCTGCACGCGGGGGTGCCGTTGCTCAAGGCGCTCGACGTGGTCTCGCGCAAGACCGGTGATTCCACGTGCCGACGGAAACTAACGCAGGTTCGGGATCTCGTGCAAACGGGGACCGAAATCAGCGAGGCACTCCGCGAACAGGGGGGGTACTTTCCACCACTCCTCGCCGACATGATCTCGATTGGTGAAAACACCGGGTCGCTGCCGGAAATCCTGGACGGCTTGTCGGATCACTACGAAAACCTGCTGCGACTCCGGCGGTCGTTTCTGGGCACGATCGCGATGCCGGTGATTCAACTGGTCGCCGCCATTTTCATCATCGCGTTGATGATCCTGGTTCTGGGGATGATCGCCGCCTCGGGAGGGAATAAGCCGATCGATGTGCTGGGGTTCGGGCTGTACGGGCCGGCGGGGGCAACGAAATTTCTGTCGATCACGTTCGGTTCGATTTTCGTTGTGCTGATTGTCTATTACCTTCTGGCCGAGTCGTTTCACCAGAAGCGTCTGCTGGATTCAGTGTTGCTGAAAATCCCCGTGATCGGCACTTGCATGCGGTCGTTCGCCATCGCGCGCTTTTCGTGGGCATTGGGGCTGACGCAACAGACAGGCATGTCGATGCTGCGGTCGATTGATTTCAGCCTGAAAGCGACCGGCAACGGGGCGTTCGCAGGTGCCTCCGACGAGATTCGCCATTGGGTTCAAGAGGGGGACGAACTGACCGAGGCCCTGGCGAACAGTCACCTGTTCACCGACGAGTACTTGCAAGTGGTGCAGGTGGCCGAGGCGTCGGGAACGATTCCGGAAACGATGCAGCGGCTGAGTCCGCAGTTTGAAGATCAGGCGCGACGTGGCCTGTCGATGCTGGCGACAGCGATGGGGGTGCTGGTGTGGGTGTTTGTCGCCGGCTGCATCATTTTTGTGATTTTCCGGATCGCATTCTGGTATGTCGGACTGATCAATGATGCGGTGAATAACCCGATGGGGTAGTGAATTCCGCTTCCTGGCCGGCGCGGATCGGCATGATTGCCTCACAACTACCAAAATTCAAGAACCGCCCCCCGCAGATCCGATACCACCAGCAGACTCAATTCCCTGAACTGGTGCGCACACGTGACCGAGTTAACGCTGGTGTCGCGACGGGGGCACGCCGTCGAGTCCCCGTCGGTTCCCGGGGTGTCGCCCCCTCCGGCGGACATCGAGTTGATTTCGCTGGTCGCTCAGGGCGAGCTGGCGGAAGTTTGGCGCGCGTTCGATCGGTCCACTGGTCAGGACATCGCCTGGAAACAGATCCGGGCGGACCGGGGGAATCTCAACCAGGGGGCGGACCGACTGCGAGCCGAGGCGGAAGTCCTGAGTCGAGTCGCGAGTCCCTACGTCGTTCGGTTAATGGGAACCGATTTCGACCGCCCGCTCCCTGCGTTGCGCTTGGAGTGGATCGAAGGCGAAACGGTGGCAGCCCGGTTGTCCCGTCGAGTGCCTGTGGACCTGGGGGAGGCGCTTTGGATCGCCCGGCAGGGTCTCCAGGGAATGCACGCGCTGTTGCGAGCGGGGGTGGTGCATTCGCAACTGACAGCAAATCACCTGCTGATCCGTTCGGATGGCACGGTCGCGCTCGTTGATTTGTCGCGTGCGACGTTTGATCAGGCGACTGGCATTGTGCTGGACGCGGAACGACGAGAGACGGAGTCGGAGACACCCAATTCCCATTCCACCGGCTTCCGGGTCAATCGGATTGAACGTGACTTGGCGGGACTGGCCGTGGTCCTGGCCCAACTTGTGACCGGCTCCAATGAATCGCCCCCCGAGTCCGCCGGCACAGACTCAGCGCGATCCGCAGGCGAGATCGCGCTTTGGATTCGCCGCCGAGCCCCCCATGTTCCGCGGGAACTGGTGGGCTGGATTGACCAACTCACGACGCTGGAACCGCTGCCGCGCGGGGAGGGATTGATGCGGTGGATTCATCAATTGGTGGGAATGGAACTGCGGGCGATGATCGAACGCTGAGCCGACCTGGAACGGACTTGGTCAAAGTTTTTTGTATGAAGTCAGCAGAGTTGGTGACTGCGGGGCGGTGGCTGATCGCCGCTGGCGGAATCGCCGATCACGTATCGTTCTCAGCCGATTCCAGCATGTCGTCTAAGCAGGCTGTTTGTGTTTCAAAAACGCCGCCAGATTTGCGGCATCATCGGTACCGATTCGCAATACCCCAGTTTGCAAATGGACAATGACGCAGTCGCGTCCATATTCCACACCCAGCCCCCCTGTCGGCTCATGTGAATTCCCCAACTGTCCGAGAGGAGCGTCCGACCGACTTCGACCTGCGTAATTTCGCTGTAACGCACGGTCCTTTGAAAAACGCGGATGGGGCCGAAAGCAATTCTGAGAACCTCTCCCCGATCGTCAACCGCCAGGTGGTGAAAGGCGGCCGCCATGAGGGCGATCAGCAGACCCACACCACTGGCGATGTAGAGGCCTGGAGTGCCTTTGGCGATGCCAGCGAATAGGAATGACGCGAGCGAGACACCGTACAAAACGAGGCACAATGGAGCGGTCTGCTTGTGTGAGTATCCAGACATTGAATTTTCTCTGGCGAGTTCGTACCTGTTCCCCGCAGTGGTCGCACAAGTCCGCTGGAACCGCGAACTGTCCCGATCAACGTGAATCCCGACTTGAGGTCGGCGGCGAAGTCTGTTCCGCCGTTCATGAGTATCCTGCCGCCCTACTCGCCCCGTCAACTGCGATGTGGAGCGGTTGTAACCACCAAACCCGAGTTGCCGGTTCTGGGGTGTACTCCGAGAACCTTTGATTTGATGGACCCCGGGAGGCGGGGCGTTCGATAGGGGAGATGCGGGATTGTGGGAATCTGGGCGGTTTTGTGCTGGCCAGTGCCCGACGCCCTCTTCTAGAATAGCAGTTGAGCGGCTGGAGCGTTTTCCCTGGCGGGTCAGCGCGATTTTGCCGGCTGTGCGGTTTCGCGTGGAGTTTGCCGAGATGACAGTCGTTCGATCCGCGATGTTGTTGGTCCTGGTCGCCCTGTTGGGAGCGTCTCAGGCGTTGGCTCAGACTTCGCGCGGCAATGAGTCGGTGTTGTTGCCCGAACTGTCGCTGAACCGTCTCGGGTTGACCCGTTCCTGGTGGGCGCACGCGGTCACCAATCGGCAGCGCGACCGAATGACCTACGTGACGGCCGACGAAGACCTGATGATCGCGCAGTCGTCGACCGGAATCGTCTCGGCTTTTGACCCAGAAACCGGACGGCTGCGCTGGTTTCATCAGGTTGGCGCGACCGATTCCCCCGCCTATCCCGCCTCATTCAACGATTCTCACGTCTTCATTCTCAACGCCGGGCAATTGATCGCGCTCAATCGAAAAAAGGGGGATGTGGCATTCGCGCTCCCGATGCCGGGACAGGCCAACGCGTCAGCCGTCGCCGACGAAAAACAAGTTTACGTTGGCTGCCTGGATGGGAGCATGTTCGCGTTTGACCTGGCACAGATCACCGAATTGCATCGACAGGGACGGCTGAAAGCCTATGGCGACGCGACCGTTCTCTGGCGGTACCGCACGTCCAAACCGATCGCCTCCCCGGCGGTGTTGCAGGGGTCGCATGTGGTGTTTTCGAGTCTCAACGGATCGGTCTACTCGGTCGCGGCTCTCAATCGCAAATTGGGTTTCCAGTTCGAAACTGACGCCGAGCTGAGCGCCCCCATGGTGCGTTACAAGGACCTGTTGATTCTGGCGTCAGAAGACTTCAACGTCTACGCGATCGACATGCTCTCGGGCCGACTGGCGTGGCAATTCACGACCGGGATGATCATCAAGAGGGCCCCCGTGGTGATCGAGAACGATCTGTACGTGATCCCGGAATACGGGAGCTTGTACAAGGTCAACGCCGCCACGGGTGAGCGGTTGTGGAAGCGGCCGGGAATCAAGAGCTTTCTCGCCGCGACCCCGCAACGTCTCTACGTCGTTGACCAGAGCGACAATCTGCGGGTATTGTCTCGCTCTAACGGCGATTCGATCGGACAACTTCCGTTGCAGACCTTCAAACTGCGGTTTATCAACAGCACCAGCGACCGCATCTTCCTTGGGACTGAGTCGGGACTGGTCACCTCGATTCGTGAACGGGATCGGGAATTCCCGACCTACTACCAACGACCAGAGCGACAACCGATCTCTCCCGCGATCGCACCTGATGGGGCGAACGCCGCGCCGCCTGATGCGGGATTGAATGGTGACATGAATTCCGAAGGGGAAATGCCCGCCGAAGACGGTGAAGAGGCCAGTCCTTTTGGTGACGCGGCGACGGAAGAGCCTGCGGAAGAGACGGAAGAGAACAACTGATTTAGGGTCTGTGGAGTTCCGGCCGATGCCAATCATGGTTGGAACGGTCGGCGACGGGGCGGTTGTTGGCGAAATGAGGCGGAGTACGCGGAACCGTTCAACTTCCAAAGGGTTCCGCATTTTGTCCCGTTTCCTGGTCGACGCGGTTACGGATTTGGTGGCATCACCACAAAAATGGGAACTGCCTCTGCGACCGCATGATGGATTTCTGATTAGGTGTCAGGCACAACACCAGCACAAAATTGCCATCCACTGCACACGCGAACTCCCGCCCCGTGGTGGCGATAAGCGAGTTCACTTGCCGCAGAACCTCAAGGTCAATCCAGTCGTCCTGGTACTTGGGTGAAACAGCAACCGACTCGCCGCCAAGATGAAAACTCACAGTGATGGGGCCGGTTTCGCTCTCCCATTGCTCGCTGATGTCGACAGGCGCGAACGCTCTTTGCGAGATCCCCGCCCATTGCGGCAAGACCTCTGTGTAAACCTCATTCCCGATGCAGACATCCTGCTCGGGGTCTTCCGCCCACACCGCACCTTCGGCACACGAGAGCAGGAACACGTCATCCCATGGCTTGGATGCATTGGGAGGCACGCCGTACGTCCCAGCGTATCGCTGTACCACTTCCGTTGGGTCAGCCCCGCTAAAGAAACCCAACTGCTGGTAAAAACGAACCACGTCCTCGGGGGAGTACGCTCGACCGGGAACGCCTGGGGCACTCTTGTTACTTCGGGTCAAAATGCGCGAACTCCGAACGGACTTGGGGAGTGGATAACGCAACCAGGGCATCCTCTCCCACGCCGTGAACGACTTCAAGTCAAACCGAGCTTGACTTGCCCCACAACGGGCTCCCGATTTGGAGTGCCGGGGTTGAATCCCCGCTTTTCGTTCTCCCGAAGTCCACCTCTCAGCAGGCACGCAAAAGGTTGTCCGTCGCATGACGCATCCAATGGGGCGAAGACTCGCAGAAGCCGAAACGATCGATGTCTTTGCGAATTTCCGTTTCAATGACAGTCAAGGATTGCGCTACTTTTCCAATCGCGATCGTCACGCGGAGTTCGCTTCCAGCCGCTCAATCGCCCATTCGACTGTTTCTCGAACGATGGAATCGGGGTCGTTCCGAAACGGGGCCAAGTGTGAGATGTTCGCCGGGTTGCCGGAGTTGCCGATGGCGATCGCCGCGTTTCGACGCAGTCCGTCACGCCCCGGACGATCCAGCGGAGTGCCGGCAAAGTGAGCCTGAAATTCCTCTTCGCTCAGTCCCAGCAGTTCGAGCGCATTGACGACTGCAAGGTCGTCACGGGGGCGAAACACCGCTTCGAGAGTCGTGGCAGCCTTTCGGTTCCAGGGGCAAACGTCCTGGCAGACATCGCAACCAAAGAGCCAGTCGCCCATCGCTCCTCGCAGTTCTTCAGCGATCGTTCCGCGGAGTTCAATTGTCAGATACGAAATGCACTTGCGGGCATCCAGCACGTACGGCGCGACAAACGCGTCGGTCGGACAGGCGTCGAGGCAGCGGGTGCAGGTACCGCAATGACTGGCGGAGTGAGGCGAATCGTACTCCAGTTCGATATCGACCAGAACCGCCGCGAGAAAGAACCAGCTTCCCAGCCGTTTGTTGATGAGCAGCGTGTTCTTCCCGAACCATCCCAGACCGGCGGAGCGGGCGAAGTCCCGTTCCAGAACGGGGGCGGTGTCAACGACTCCGCGTCCCTTCGCGCCGGGCGCGATTTCGCGGATCCGGCGAATCAGGAGGTGCAGGCGTTCGCGAATCAGGTCGTGGTAATCCCGCTCGCCTTGCGCGTACCGGGCGACGCGGCCTGCGACTCCGGGTTGTGCCGAAGGCACTTCGTCGACCCCGCAGGTTGTGTTGTTGTAGCTCATTCCGAGCGCGATCACGCTGCGAGCTCCGTGCAGGACGAGCGACAGATCACCGTACGCGGCTTCGCGGCGGGGAATGTACGACATTTCGCCGTGATATCCCTGGGAGATCCACTCGACCAGGTGGGAAAACCCGCCCGGTACGACGGCGGGAGTGATGCCAACCAAATCAAACCCGACCTCCCGGGCGGCGGCCCGAATGGCGGCCGACACTTCAGATGTGCTGGTGGGTGGTGGCGGTGTCATGAAACGAGGGTTGAATGTGGTACGAAAGTGATCACCCGCTGAATTGAAATTCAGCAACGAGAGTCGCGATCAACACACACCAGGCCGTCCATGCCTGACGCCACGAAACCGGTTGTGGGTGTGGTCCCAAGCCAAATGAGCCGGACTGTCCATTCCAGAGGGCGAAGCCGAGTGGCACGGTGGCGACTCCGAACGCCAGCAGCGTCCAGGAGGGGGAACCCTGACGAACCAGATCCCCCGCGTCTCCGACTCCCCACCACACGCCAACCGCCAAATACAGTCCGTTGGTGACCAGGCAGAATCCCGCGAAGAACCTCCAGAGGTGCGTCGTGGAATGCTGGAGCAACGACGTAAATCCCCACAACAGAGGGGAAATGAATTTGACTCGACATCGGTCCTTGAGATCGCGAAGGGATGCGATACGACTCTTGTCACTCGTGCCCCCGAACCCCACGCGGCCAGTACATGGCCGCTCTCGTGGACGATCTGCATTCCCAGCCAGCAGAGAATGAGAAACGGAACCACAAAAAACCAACGGGCCAGACCGAGAGAATCGGCTGGCCCGTTGGATGGTTCAGACATTTCAGGAGACGAGAGAGTTTCTAGCGGTACAGCAGCGCGAATAGCACCAGCGCGACGAGGACGCCAACGCAGGGGAGCGCCCAAAAACGCCGCCAGTCGGTTTCGCGACGGGTCTGCCCTGTGGCCGGGTCGGTCACTTCAATCGTGGCGAACTGATTGACCCAACCCGACGCCTCATTTCCAAGGTACATTCCCAGGCCATAGGTCAGCGATCCGAACAATGCCTGGCCACTGTTCCGAATCGCTTCCGGGGCGGTTTTTTCCACCAGGATGAAGCCGGCGGCGAAAAAGAAATCGTAGCAGATGCCGTGTAACGCGAGTCCCAGCAGAATCAGCGGGAATGGTCCCCCCGCGGCGAACAATGCGTACCGCAGACCCCACGCCGCCATTCCAACTACCAAAACCCCCTTCATTCCCAATTTGTCGAGAAAGAACGGGAGAGCCAGCAGGAAGACGATTTCCGACCACTGACCGATCGTCATCAGCGGGCCCACGTTGCCAGGCTGGACTTTGATCTTCTGTTCAAGGAACAACGACGTGAAACTGTAGTAGAACGCCAGCGCGATGGTGATCAGAAAGCTGATGCCGAAGAATGTCGCGAACGACGGATCCTTGAGCAACTCGACCGCTTTGAGGAACGGGAATGGATCCGGATTCGCGGGCGGCGGAGTGTGCGGCAGGAAGAACGAAAACACCCCCAGCATGGCCGAAAAGGCCGACGCCAGCACGAGCGGCTTATTGTTCATCGGTTCGCCCGGTTTCAGGTACAACTTCTGGGCGAGGTTCGCCGCGATCCAGCCAATTGTTCCCAACACACGAATTGTCGGAAAGTCGCGGGTCGCGTCGGGAATGTTCCCGAAGATCACGGCGTTGGATCCGGAAAGAGTCGGCGAGTAGACCAACGCGTAAATCAGTGCTGTGAAATAGAATTTAGGAAACGTGCGGATTCGCGACATCGCGAACAGCAATACCGCTCCGATGAGATGCGACACTCCCAACACCGATTCCGCCGCGAAAAACCGGTCGGTGATCGAACCGACGATCATCGGCGAAAAAATCGAACCCAACGCCATCGTCGCATAGACGCTGCCGATTTGCTTGCCCGTGAACTTCAGTGTGTTGAGGTACTGGCCCAGCACCACGAACCACGCCCCCCAAATGGCGAACTCCAAAAAGTTCATGACCGAGAGACGAAGGCGGATATCGAGCGCCAACGGCGCGGGCTCTTCGACCGCCAGCATCTGGGTAAGGACAGAGGAAAAATCAAATTCCACGGCAAGCTCCTGGAACTGAACTCGGGGCGGGGGGGCACGGAACGCTGAACAAAACAACCTGTCAGATCGGCAGGATCATCGTCATTCGCTCCGCCGCTGGCAAGCGATGTCGTATTGGAGATGACGGGATTCCATGGTGATCGCGCGAACATTTCCGCGAATTCCGATTGGTCTGCGTCGATTGGGGAACTGCCTTGACGGCGGAGGAAGCCGGGCCGATAGTGGTTCGTTCGCCTCCCGACTGACTGGAGGCCGGGGTACGTGCCGAGCTGGGTGTGTCTTCCCGTTGATTTCGCGACAAGCCGACCATTTTGAACGACCATGAGTGAACCCGATCGTCTGGAACAAGCCCGCCTCGACAAGCTGCGCGAAATCGAAGCCCTGGGAATCGATCCCTGGGGCGAACGGTTCGACGATCACAAACCGATCCGCCAGGCCCGTGCCGAGTGCCCGGCCGAATCGGGGGTCGTGGGCTCGGTCTGCCGCGTCGCCGGCCGGATCATGCTGCGGAACAACAAGGGGAAACTCAAGTTCTTCCACGTCCAGGACTGGACCGGGCGCATCCAGGTGATGTGTTCCAAAGCCGACTTTTCCGAAGCGCAATGGAAGCTGGTCGAACTACTCGACCTGGGCGATCTCGTCGGCATCGACGGTCACCTGAAAGTCAGCAACACGGGCGAAAAGACGATCGGGGCCACCCAGGTCACGTTCCTCACCAAGTCGCTCGCGCAACCTCCGGAAAAGTTTCACGGCGCGAAAGATATCGAACTGTTGCTCCGCCAGCGGTATATCGACCTCATTTACAATGACGGCGTGCTGGCCCGCATGCTGCAGCGCGGCAAGATCATCGACTCGATCCGCCAGACGCTGCGCGAACGGAATTTCGTGGAAGCCGAGACTCCGGTCCTGCACGCGATCGCCGGCGGTGCCGCCGCCCGGCCGTTCACCACGCACCACAACGCCCTCGACATGGGGCTGTTCCTGCGGATCGCGCTCGAACTGCACCTCAAGCGGCTGATGGTGGGAGGGGTCGAACGGGTGTACGAGATCGGCCGGGTGTTTCGGAACGAAGGGGTCGACAGCACCCACAATCCCGAATTCACGATGATCGAGCTGTACCAGGCGTATGGCGATTACGAGTCGATGATGGAGTTGACCGAGGCGATCTTCACAAACGCGATCCGCGCGCTCACCGACGCCGCGATCGCCGCTGGCGAAGAGCCCCCCGCGAACCCCTTCATCCGTCCCTGGGGAGACAAGCTGGTCGACTTCACCGCGCCATGGAAGCGGGCGAAATATGGCGACCTGTTCAAGGAACACGCCGGCTGTGAAATGCACGACACCGCCGCCGTCGCCGAGGTCGCCCGCAAACACCACATCGAAACCGCCGGCAAGCACCCTGACGTCGTGATCAACGACGTCTTCGAAGCGGTGGTCGAAGCCCATTTGACCGGCCCGGTCTTCGTCATCGACTACCCGGCGGCGATGTGCCCCCTGACCAAACGGAAAAAGGGAGACCCGGAAATCGCCGAGCGGTTCGAGCTGTTCATCCATGGGATGGAACTCGCCAACGCCTACACCGAACTCAACGACCCCCGACTGCAGGAAGAACTGTTCCAGACACAGCTCGCGGGACTGTCGGCGGAAGACAGCATGGCGAAGATGGACCACGACTTCGTGCGGGCGCTGAAGGTCGGAATGCCGCCGGCGGGGGGA
>JAPLOC010001307.1:0-1467 GCA_026692825.1 Planctomycetota bacterium
AACTGATCATTCGCCTCACACCCGCGGACCAGTGCGGGAAGGGAACGACGCCGTAGGGCGTTCGCAGGGCCGGAAACTCTCGCGAATCGTCTGTGAAAACACGGACAGGAGTGGCACATGACATGGGTTCGTCGGGATGGGAAAGTGCTGTCACCACGGTTTCAAGATGCGCGAATGGACTGTCGCTCCCATGTGTCGAACGTCCATAAAACCATCTCACCCAGTCCGCGATCAACCCGCTGCATAGCGTTCGCTGCTCGTCCAGCAACCCAGAAGCGAGCGTCTCCGAGGAGAATTGGTACGCCCGTGGTTGCTCGAAATCACCCTTTCTGCCCGAAGAGGGAACTCGGTAATAATTCCGGGCCGGATCCCAAACGGAAAATCCCCCGTCGACCGAAGCGTAGACAACCAACCCCGGCATGGTCGGTCGACCAGGCGGTCGATCCCATGTTTGTGAATGGAAGTCAAAACTCGCGGTTTTCGACAACGGGCTTTTTGTTTTCCCCGTGACTTCGAAGGTGATGCGCGGCGTATTGGTTTTCGAATCGGGGTCAGGCAGTGCGGTACGCGCTCCTGGCCAAGTTCCGGTGAGCGTCCAAAAACAGACGTCCAGCAAAAATGACTTTCCGAGACCGTTGTCGCCGGTCAGCACGTTCAGCCGCTCACCGAACTCGGCGTGCAGGTTCTGGACCGGGCCAATCCCGTCGAGTTTCAGCGACTTGAGCATGGACCGTTTAGTGCCGCTGGTCCCAGTTCGCTTCGTACCCGGCCCGGTCGAGCAATTCGGATGAGAGAGGTTGCGACAGCCGAACCTTGATCAGCCACCCTTTGCCGAACGGATCTTTGGAAAGACTCTCCAGATCGTCGGCCAGTCGCGTGTTCGATTCGATCACCTCACCCACGACCGGACTGTACAGGTCGCTCGCCGCCTTGACGCTTTCGACAACACCGAACACGTCGCCGACCTGAATCGTCTTGCCGACTTTGGGGAGGTCAATGAAGACCAGGTCGGTCAGCGCGTGAACCGCCAGCTCGGTGATGCCCACCGTGGCCACGCCTTCTTCCACGTGAATCCATTCGTCCGAGGGGGAATACTTCAGCGACTGGGGATCCATCCGATTCTCCGCGAATCTTGGGTGAATGAGGGACTCGGTTCCACACGAACGCGAATTGACGCACGTGACCGCGACGTGACCCGGGAATCAGGGGCGTTGCGGATTCTCGGCTTCTAACTGGGTGATCTTGTCGAGCCGGCGGGAGTGACGCCCCGCTTCGAAATCTGTGGTCAGCCAGATTTCAATCAGCCGGTTCATCACCCGCTCGCTCAGCAGGTCGGCGGACAGGCAAAGGACGTTGGTGTCGTTGTGCTGGCGGCTCAGGCGGGCGGTCATTTCATCATGACAGGTGCAGGCCCGGACCCCCGCGAACTTGTTGGCGACAATGCACATGCCGATTCCGGTGCCACAC
>JAPLOC010001307.1:1493-3185 GCA_026692825.1 Planctomycetota bacterium
GACACCAACTTCGCCACCTTGGCGGCGAAGTCTGGGTAATCGGCGCTCTCGCCCGAATCGGGGCCGCAATCGATTCCGGTATGCCCAAACTCGGCAAGCAGCGACATCAGGCGGGCCTTGGTCGCGAACCCGCGGTGGTCACTGCCAACGGCGATAATCATGGTCTCTTCCAGTCGTTCAGACAGTGGGAATCTCTTCAAGCAGAACGCGCAGATCGCGTTCGATCTGTTCAGCGCACCGGCGGTAATCTTCGTCGCCCCCGCCAATCGGGTCGACCAGGTCCGCTCCGGTTTTCGAAAGCAACTCCACCCGGCCGGCCGCCTCGGGGAACTCCCGCAACAGCACGTCGCGATGTCCTCGGGTCATCGCCACAATGCGGTCGGCCTGGTTGACCAATTGCGACGATACGGGCTGGCTCTCATGGCCACGCAGGTCAATGCCGCGTTTTCGCAATTGTTCAATCGATTCGTCGCTTGCGGGCATTCCCGGCCCGGCGGCCACTCCCGCCGACGCCACCACAAAGCCCCGATCAACCAGCTCGTCATCGGTACAACCGAGCCGTTCCGACAACAGTCGGCGAAACAACCCTTCCGCCATCGGACTCCGACAGGTGTTTCCCGTGCAAACAAACAAGTACAAGTTTCCCGCCAATCGGTGAAGTGTTCTCGACGGAACAACAGCCTCCCGCGCGATCGACCAGCTCTCATCCACATGGACCATGCTGGTCGGCTGGTTGTAACGCAGTGGTCCCGCGTCGAGCAGCAGCGACATCTCGTCCCCGCAGCGCTCGGCCAAGTCACTTCCCGTCCGCGCCCCCCCCTCCGTCGATTGTTCGGGAGAGAGTACCAGCGGGGCGGGAAGCAGCCTCAAGATCGACTGCGTCAAATCATGCAGCGGCAATCGCATCGCCAACCCATCGCTCAATCGCAGGGCGTCCCCGGTGGTGGCGGGAAGCGACGCTGCCAGCCCGCCGACATGCTCGGCGGAGAACCGCAATGTGACGGGACCGGGCCAGAATCGCCGCAACAGCTTTCGGCCCGCGTCTGAAACGCGCGGAATGTAATCGAGCGCCTCGTGACTCGACTTGACCGCCAGCACTGGCGCGAGATCCGACCAGCGCGCAGCCAGGGGGGGGAGTCGGGCGACCGACGGAGAGAGTGAGTACGCCGCGACGACGTATTGTGTTTCGGTGGGCAA
The DNA here is from genome assembly GCA_026692825.1 of Planctomycetota bacterium. Taxonomy (GTDB): domain Bacteria; phylum Planctomycetota; class Planctomycetia; order Planctomycetales; family Planctomycetaceae; genus UBA10511. Next base: position 2,691 of record JAPLOC010001307.1, read on the forward strand.
CCCCACCAGTTCCCCTTCCACCAGCCGTTGGACCGCCTCGTGGACGACGTCGCGCGGATCGTCGGCACGCAGCAGTTCGACAATGCGAGTCGGGCCAGCCATGGGAAAGTGGTGTGAAGGGGTTATGGACGACGCGTGAAAACCGTCGGTAGAAACCGTCCCCCGCCCCCGTTTGAATGGGAGAATCTCGGCGGAACGGATTGCGGAGGAGCCAAGCTCGCCACGGTGGGAGTGCCCCTCCTTGGTCGAAAAGTCTCAGATTTGACTATACTGGGGGCGTGGAAACCATTCAAGCACGCACCCCGGCACACCCGTGACCTTGCCCCATTGCCGACTCCTGCGGGAATCGCATTCTGCAACCGGCCGGCACCAGATGGCGGTCGACGAACTTCTGCTCGAGTCCGCATCGGAACGGGCGATCAGTACGCTCCGATGGTACCGTTGGTCTGAGCCAACTGTCTCTTTGGGATACTTTCAACCGCGAGTTCCTGAAGA
>JAPLOC010001307.1:3236-6590 GCA_026692825.1 Planctomycetota bacterium
TCGGGTGGCGGGGCGATTCTGCACGGTCAGGAATTGACCTATGCGATCGCCCTGGCGGGTGATCACCCGCTTGCCGCCAATCCCCGGGAATTGTACGACCTGGCCCACCACACGGTGATTTCGGTCCTGGGTGAATTCGGGATTACTGCCGCGCTCAGGGGAGACAGTCACCCCGAGCGGGGCGGGAACTTTCTTTGCTTTTCTCGCGGCGATTCGTTCGATGTGGTCTGTGCGGGAGAGAAAGTTCTGGGGAGCGCCCAGCGGCGACGAAAACGAGCCGTTTTGCAGCATGGCAGCCTGTTGCTTCGTCGCTCGCAGCATGCTCCCGAATTTCGCGGTGTTTGTGATTTCGCCTCTGCGCCGGTCGACGTCGATCGCTTGGAAAGCCGGCTGATTGATGCGTTCGCCCGGTTTTGTGGGGCAGGAGCTGGGAATTCGCCGATTTTCGACGGTTGGCGGGACGGCGAGTTGGAGCGGTTGGCTGAACTCGAACAGGGAAAAGTGGTCGAACCTTGTTGAGCGTGGGAAGGGCCACTACACTCACGGCTTGCGCCGGAAACGGCCCGGCGATCGCGTCCGGGGTCGCTGTCGGGCGCTGGCAGAGGTCATACCCCCTACAATGAGACACGTTCTTTCGGCGCTGGTGATGAATCAGCCAGGTGTGCTGGCGCACATTTCCGGCATGCTCGCGTCGCGCGCATTCAACATCGAAAGCCTGGCGGTCGGAGCGACCGAAAACGCCGAATTGTCGCGCATGACATTCGTGCTGAATGGTGACGAAAAGACCCTCGACCAGGTGCGCAAACAACTCGAGAAGATCCTCACCGTCGTGCGGGTGATCGACTTTTCCAACCAGAACTTCGTCGAACGGGATCTGATGCTGCTGAAGGTCAGCACCGACGGGGGTAAGCGGGGCGAAGTTCATGAGCTGGTCGACATTTTCCGCGGGCGGATCGTCGACGTGGGGGCCACCCATGTCATGATCGAAATCGCCGGCCAGGAACGCAAGATCGACGCCTTCATCGACGTCATGCGTCCGTATGGGATCATCGAAATGGTCCGCACCGGAAGGATCGCCTTGCTGCGGTCGGCGGTCGCCTCGCACGAGGCCGACGACGACCGCTTGACCCCTGAACCGCCCCCCGAAGCGACGGTTTGAGGTCATTCCCAAACATCTGAGCGGCTGGTTTCCACACCTCCGTCTTCCCTGTTCCGTTGTGTTCGCGTTGTGTTGTGGCGCGACACGTTTCGTTTCTCCAGAACTCTCAACTTTTCGCCCACCGCATCATGCCCGCCAAAGTTTACTACGACGACGACGCCGACCTGTCACTCCTCAAGGGAAAGACCATCGCCATTCTGGGCTATGGCAGCCAGGGACACGCCCAGGCGCTGAACCTCCGCGACAGCGGCCTGAACGTAATCATCGGCCAACGGAAGGGCTCGCCCAATTACGACCTGGCGGTCAGCCACAAGTTCTCCCCGCTTCCCCTCGCCGACGCGACCAAGGCTGCCGACCTCGTCAATATCCTCCTTCCCGACGAAGTCCAGGGTGACTTGTACCGCGCTGAGATCCGCCCCAATCTCAAGCCGGGCAGCCTGCTGCTCTGCTCGCATGGTTTCAACCTGCACTTCGGACAGGTCGTTCCCCCCGCCGGTGTTGACGCCGCTCTGGTCGCCCCCAAAGGCCCCGGCCACCTCGTTCGCGCCGAGTACGAAAAAGGGGCGGGCGTCCCCTCACTGGTCGCCTTCTGGCCCGGTTGTTCCGACGCCGCTCGCAAACTCGCCCTGGCCTATGCCAAGGGGATCGGTGGCACCCGTGGCGGTGTGATCGAAACCACGTTCGCCGAGGAAACGGAAACCGATCTGTTCGGCGAACAGGTCGTTCTCTGCGGTGGCGTCTCGGCTCTGGTGAAAGCCGCGTTCGAGACCCTCGTCGAAGCGGGTTACCAGCCGGAAATGGCCTACTTCGAGTGCATGCACGAGCTGAAGTTGATTGTCGACCTGTTGTACCAGGGGGGACTCAACTACATGCGGTACAGCATCTCGAACACCGCCGAATACGGCGATTACACCCGCGGCCCACGCATCGTCACCGACGCGACCCGTGCCGAGATGAAGAAGATTCTGCACGAGATCCGCTCGGGTCAGTTCGCGAAGGAATGGATCCTCGAGAACAAGGCGAACCAGCCGACGTTCCAGGCGACCCGTCGCAGCGAGCGGATTCATCCGGTCGAAGTGGTCGGTCGGCAATTGCGTAGCATGATGACCTGGATCAAGGCGAAGGAAATCCAGTAGTCGACCTTGTCCCCGACGTCGCGCAGCGGCGTGCGTTACCCCCCTTGGCAGGGGGGGGGCGCTGCCACGACGCCCCCGGCCCCCTCTGCGACCCTGACCAGTCCCGGCGGTTTCGCCGTCTGTTCGAGTTGCGAGTGGAGGCAAGTTCGCTGAAAATGCGTTCCCCCCCTGCCAAAGGGGGGGGGCGCTCAGCGATCTTGTGTGACGTGTCCTTAGTTTGTCAGCGGTGTGGCAACTGCTGCCGTATATTGAGTCTACGACATATTCAACACCAAATCCCCACGGAGCGCAACGACAATCATCTGAGTTCTGGTCTCATTCGTCGGATCAATACGCTTGACTTGTCGGATTACCGTGGCGAGACTGGAACCGCACTCCGATGTCGCGAATTCCATCCAACCCCTCAGCAAATCCCCCCATGAGTTCGGCGGTCCGGATCACGGTGGACGAATACGATCGATTGATCGATTCGGGGTATTTCCAGGAATTGGAAGGGAATCGTCGTGTCGAGTTGATTCGGGGAGAAATCGTTGAGATGAGTCCGATTGGCTCGCCTCACGAAGAAATTGTCGACCGGCTCAACGAGTGGAGTATTCGATCGTTTCCTCGCAATACGATCCGGGTTCGAGTACAGAATTCCGTGGGGCTGCCGGAACTTGACAGTGTCCCCCAGTCCGATCTCGCCTGGGTGAAACCCCGCAGCTACCGGTCCGGGCGTCCGAAATCGACCGATGTGCTGTTGGTGATTGAAGTCGCCGACAGCAGTTTGAGGCATGATCTGAAGGTCAAAGCGCCGCTCTTCGCGGAAGCGGGGATTCAAGAGTATTGGGTGATCGACGTCAATTCCGCCCGAGTCCACGTCTTTCACGATCCGGAGCCGAATGGGTATGCGACTGTTCGCGTGGTCGAGTCGACCGCGAGCCTGGCCCCTCTAGCTTTTCCTGAAACCCCTCTCGATTTGAAGTGGTTGTTCGCGTGATTCGCCGGGGCGGATGGTTTGTTTTTCTCTGAAAATCAGATACACCAGCCAGACACACACAACGGCGGTTCCGCCGTTCC
>JAPLOC010001308.1:0-8351 GCA_026692825.1 Planctomycetota bacterium
GGATTTCTCCCCACCAAAACTCGATCGCCTTTCAGACGGATCGGCGGCCCACCATCCAAAGCGGTCAATTCCAACTCTCCTGCGAGAGGGCGAACGGGGGGAACCACAGCGGCCCCGAACGCCGGATCGGCGGAGAGTGCGACCAGACTGTTTGGATCGCCTTCCGTAGACGCACCCCGCTTTTGCGCGGTTTCCGCAGAAACCTGGGAAATGACTCGCGTCGGTGATGTCGTCCAGTGACTCATCGCGCGGGACGATCCCCCCGTCGTGGACTGTCGCGCGGACGAGGCCGAGTTGGAAGGCTTTCGCTTTCGCGCCTGACTGGCGCGATACGCCAGAATCCGCGAGAAATCGAATTCAATCGGCTGGCGACCGGCATAACGACCAAGCGTCGTGATCACTTCATCCATCGACAGCGGACGGTCCTTGGGCTGCTTCGCCATCATGCGACCGACCAACTGCGACACTTCGGCTGGCAAGTCGGGAAGAAGGTCCGCGAGCGACGGCGGAGTTCGATGGCGGTGCCCCTCGATCTTCTCCCGGCCTGTTCCGGAGCGATGAAGTCGGCTGTCCCCAGACAGTCGTGTCCAAAAATCATCGCGAGCGAAAACTCGTCTGTTTCATCCCGAGACGTCAGCAGCGCGAGGCCGAAATCCAACAGCTTCAATCGCCCCTCCCGATCGACCAGAAGATTCGCTGGCTTCACGTCGCGGTGAACGACATTTGCCCGATGGGCGGCGCGCAAGCCCTCGGCCGCCTGCATACCCATGTCGCAAACCTGGGTCCACGGAATGGTCCGATTCAGTTGGACAAACTCTTCGAGGTTTACTCCCTCGACAAATTCCATCGCCAGATAGTGATTCGGGCCAAACACATCCTCAAACGCGCTAATCTCATACGACCTGACGACGTTCGGATGGTCGATGGTTTGTCCGGCCCGCGCTTCCAGCTTCAAACGCGCGATCATCCCCTCGTCGTTCACGTATTTCCTCGTCACCACTTTCAAGGCGACGCGCCGGGCGTTGTCGGGATCGGTCGCAAGGTAGAGATAGGACATCCCTCCCGCCCCCAACAACTCGAGGAGTCGGTAGCGGTTGATGAAAAAGCCCCGCGACTCTCCTGCCAACAGCCGTTCTGCCTGGTACCGGGTCAAAACCCCGCGATTCACCAGTTCCCGCGCAATCCCGTGCGCATCCTCATCGGTGGCTCCGTCGAATTGCGTCACGCACGACTGCAATTCCACATCGGAAACCAGCCCGCTGCGTTCCAGCGACTCGAGGAATTTGGCGGCGGTGATTTGCGGAACGGACATCGCTTTCCACCAATGAACATCGCACACGCGGATCACACGCGGTTGCGTTGACCACGTGACGACGGTCGGAATTGTACGCCGGGATTTGTGAAAGAACTATGGTGATTCGTGGCGGAGAATCACACACGTTTTCGCCCGCTCGCGATGTGATAGGCGCGCTCTTCCCGAATCGTCACATCGTCGAACATTTTCGGCATCTGCTCGTCAAACCACGCCGGGGTCTTCGTCACCATCAGCACCCGTCCCTCCGGTTTCAACAACCGCCGGGCCGCCCTGAGAAACAGCTCCGCAATCCGGTAATCCGAATAGTACGGCGGATTTCCTCCCACCACATCGTACGTCCCTTTGTCCCCCCCCTGCCCTTCATCATCCAGGACCGCGGTCAGTGTCGTGATTCCGTTAACCTCCGCCCCTTTCAACGTGCATTCCACAGCCCGCGGATTCGAGTCCAGCGCCAGGACCGCCCCCGCTGGTGCCCGCAGTGCGGCCGCCAGCCCCACCGCCCCGCTGCCGCACCCAAAGTCGACGAATTGGCAATCTGGTCCCAGTTCCAGCGAGTTCATCAACGCCCGCGCGCCGGTGTCCAAACTGCGATGGCTGAAGACGCCCGGTCGACTGAACGCCTTGATTAAACGACCCTCATCACGAAATGCGAATTCACATTCAAACGATTTCGGCTTTTCGAGTGGCTCGGTTTTCGTCGCGCTGTACAGAACCGACTTGCGACCTGGCGTGCGGGTCACCTTCTGAAACAGCCGGCGGAATTCCTCGTGCAGCCATTGATCGTCGGGGTTGCCGCTCGCGGCGATCAATTTGCCGCCAATTCGCAACCGGGCGTGCATCTGCTGCAACCATTCGCGGGTCAACTCGGCTTCGCCCCGCGTATCAACTGGGATCGCCGCCAAATCGACTTCGTCCTCCGGGAGGTCCGCAGTGCAGACAACATTCACTTCCGACGCCTCGTCGGCAATGTGTCGCAACGCCTCTTTCGACTTGTAGAGTTCCAGAAAGTGGCAAGTCGTATGCGCCGCCTGCAACGTCCGCTCGGCGGCGATCGCGAATTGCCCTCGCCCGAGAGACGTCGTCAGCACCCGCCCCCCGTGGAATTCGGTGAGTCGCTCCAGCGCGTCGATCAGCGTTTGTTCCGCCAAGGGGACACGCAACCGTCGCTCGAGCGCCCGCTCTTCCCGCAGTTTCTCAATCCGTTTACGCGAGACCATGACACAGCACCCGACAAATCAGACATTTGAGATAGGCCGTTTCGGAACAGTGTGCCGAAACGGGATGATCGGGGGCCGCCCCGCGACTTTCCAGAACCTGCACGTGGCGTTTGGCGCTGCTCGCCGCGTCGGCCAGCATCTGCTCGAACATCGGTCGCGTGACATGCCCCGTGCAACTGCAGGTCACCAGCGTGCCCCCTGGCGAGATCAGCTCCATCGCCATGCGGTTCAGGCTGTGATAGCCCCGCAACGCCTCTTGCAGTCCCGCCCCGTGGCGGGCGAGTTTCGGCGGATCCAGCACAATGGTCGCGAACTTCTCCCCTGCGTGGTTCATCGCTTCGAGAGTTTTGAACGCGTCCCCCTTCTGAAATCGCACCCGGTGAGCCAGCCCGTTCAACTCGGCGTTACGGGCGGCCATTTCCAGCGACGGCGCCGACACGTCGACCGCCACCACTTCTGTCACCTGCGGGAGGCGCGCGGCCTGCAACGCGAATCCACCAGAAAAACAGCAGAGATCGAGCATCCGTCCCGGGCCGGCGTAATTCACGAACGCCTGCCGATTCAACCGTTGATCGAGAAAGAACCCGGTCTTTTGACCTTCCACCACGTCGACCGAAAACCGCAAGCCATGCTCTTCGATGAACAGCGGTCGGGGAGGCGACTCGCCGGACAGCAGTTGGTCGGCTGCCTCAAGTCCCTCGGCTTCCCGAATTCCCTTCTCGGTCCGCAACCAGATTCCCCGGGGACTCAGCAGCTCATTCAGCAGCCTCAGCAACAGTTCCCGGCGGCGGTACAGCGCCAGACTCGTGCATTGCACCAGCAGCCAGTCGCCGTAACGGTCGACCACCAGTCCCGAGAGTCCGTCGGCCTCACTGAACACGACACGACAGGCCGTCTCCGGTCCCCACCACTGAAGCTGGTCGCGCCGCAATTCGATCGCCCGCTCCAGTCGGCCACGCCAAAACGCCTCGTCCAATGGAGTCGCGGCATCCCAGTTGTACAACCGCACCCGGATGCCCGAATGCGGGTTGAACAATCCCCGGGCAATGAACTCCCGTTTGTCGGAAACGAGGGCGACCTCATCTCCCGGTGCGGGGTTCCCGGTGACCGACGCGATCGCGCCCGCGAACACCCAGGGATGCCGGCCAAAGAACGGTTGCGCCCGACGCGGCCGGACTACGACCTGCGGCAGTCCCGCCGGGGGAGGGGCTTTGTCCACAACAGCAACAGATTCGGTCAACGGGCCCCCTGCTCTTCCCGCATCGATTCGACGTTCTCGAGATGTTGCAACAATCGATCGCGTTCGCTGGTCAGGTGCCGCACCCGCAGCAGAGACCGCACCCGCGTCGTCAGTTCCAGCTTGTTGACCGGTTTGGTGAGGAAGTCGTCGGCCCCCGCGTCGACCCCCTTTTCGATGTCGCTCATCTCCGCAAGCGCCGTCACCATCAGAATGGGAATGTCGCGGGTCGCGGGATCGCTTTTCAACCGGTGGCAAACTTCATAGCCACTCAATCGCGGCATCATGATGTCGAGCAGAAGCAAGTCGGGCTGACTGCGAGCAACCGCTTCCAAGGTTTGCTGGCCGTCGTAGACCATTTCGACCTGGTATCCTTCGTCGGCCAGATAGGCATCGAGCAGTTCGCAGTTCTGCTGGTTGTCGTCGGCAATCAACACCCGGGAGGGGTTGGCCGCTTTTGTTTTCGCCATGGAACTTCGTCAGGAAAATGAGATCGGCCGTCGCGGCGGAACCAAAACGATGGTTTCCAGCCGGACCGCGCGGGAATGCTTCAGGGAAGACACCCCTTTACATTAACACATGTTCCCCCCGCGCGGAATCGAGTCCCAACACTCGTCGGGTCGCGGGAGAGTCCATCGGTTCACCGGCCATCTCCTGGGCCAAAAGGTGTCCCCGCAGCATCCGCCAATCGGCGAGCGTGTACGGTTTGCTCCAGAACATATCCAGTACTCCAGTCGATCCCGCGAAACGTCGGCCAGTTCCCGACTCGATGTCCCACCAGGTAGTATCCGCCGTCGGTCGCCGGGCCAAGGACGCAGTCATGATCCCGTAATGCCTCAAACGCCCGGTCCACGTAATCTCTGGGCAGAGTGGGGCTATCGGAACCGATCACGACCACGCGCTCGGCACCCAACGCGAACGCCTGTTCAAAAAACCGGGACAACCTCTCTCCGAGATCTCCGTCGCATTGTGGCCACAGGTCGTACCGACCTTGGACTAACGACGAAAACCAACGTAACGAATCCCCAGTTCCGGGGGCGTGGCACACCACCCGACGATCACCCGTTCGCTGAAACCGCTCGACCAGATCGGTCAAGAACGCCTCAGCGATTCATCGGCCTCCCCCCGCCAGACCGCGCCATCCGAAACCACTCAGTCGGCTCAATTCAACGTTTCCGCAACCGGAGTATTGCGATCGGTGATGACATCCACACCAAACGCCCAGAACCAGTCCGCGTCGGCACCACCCGTTAGCGTGTCTTTCGCCGTTCCATCGGTCAGACAACTCAAAAAGTACGCTCCATTATTCCCCCCACCCAGTTTCAGATTGGTAATTCGAGAGGCGTAATCCGTCGACTGCGTCCACTCGGCCATGATCGCCAGCAGAGCTGCGCGATCGAGAACCCGAGTTGTCTCGTTAAAGAGCGATGCCAGTCCCGCGATCAGAATGTCATCGCCGTTCCCGCCGGTAAGACTGTCAATCCCATTCCCCCCCAGGATCAGATCGCGGCCATCCAGTCCCGACAATGTATCATTGCCAGCACCACCGACGATCACATTGTCCGCGGCGTTCCCCTTGATCACGTCGGCACCAGAGGTGCCTGTGATCATTTCAAAGTCGGATCCACTCGAGAGATTCAACGTCAATCGAGTATTGACGACTTGTGCCGCGGTCAACGACAGGTCGACACTGATCGCAATGGATCCCGCCGAGAGGTCGAGCAGATCGACACCGCCCCCGGGCAGTTCGGTCAGGGTGTCGATCCCCAAGGCGACATCGGCCTTGAAGAGATAGACATCGTCCCCCAGTCCCCCCGCGAGGAGATCATTTCCCGGTCCACCGGTCAGGAAATTCACCCCGTCATTCCCGGTCAGCGTATCGTTCCCCGAACCGCCAATGATCCCTTCCATTTCGCCCGAACTGGTCAACGTGAGCGTCAGGTTGGTATTCACGACCTGCGGCGTCGACACTCCCAGATTGACCGAAAGTCCCGCAGTGGCGAGAGTCGTTGTGGAAAAATCGAGCGTATCCGTTCCATCAAGTGACGATTCGACCACGGTGTCCGATCCGAGCGCGACACCGGCATTGAAGGCATAGGCATCATTGCCACCACGGCCCGTTAGCAGATCGTTCCCCGGCCCACCGATCAACGTGTTCGCCAGGTCGTTGCCGGTCAACGTGTCGTTTTTCGAACCTCCGACGAGGGTTTCAAAATCGCCCCCGGCGACCGTCAGACTGTGAAACGCGTTGACCGTCTGAATCGCCGACTGAGACAGATCGACGGCGACACCAACCGTCGTCGTGGGCGAGAAATCGAGTGTATCGATTCCCCCGCCGGCGGTCTCGTAGACGGTGTCGGAACCGATGTTCGCATCGGCGTCGAAGACGTAGACATCATTCCCCCCGCCCCCCGCGAGGTAATCGTTCCCTCCCAATCCGGTGATGCGATTCGCCAATCCATCGCCCGTCAGTGAGTCGTCGAGCGGAGAACCGGTGAGCGTCTCAATTTGACCGAGATTGACGAACTGCAAATTCAGGAACGAGTCAACGACCTGAAAGCCGGGGAATTGAGCAGGTAGCGGTAGGTGTCGCTCCCCGTCCCTCCGCGCAAATCGTCGTCACCACCATTGCCAGTCAAAGTGTTCGACAGAGTGTTGCCGATCAGCGTGTCCGAGCCTCCACCGCCGGTCAGGTTTTCGAACGCGGTCGCCGACCCAAGAACAAGTGTCAGGTTGCCGTTGACGAGCTGCGCCGTCGCCAGACTCAAATCCACCTGGACCCCGGTGGTCAGCGTCGAGCTGAAGTCGAGCGAATCAATCCCGCCAGCGTCGTTCAACGTATCAGTTCCCAGTGGACCATCGGCGTTAAACCGATAGGTGTCGGCACCGCTCCCTGCGGTCAACGTATTGTCACCGGCTCCCCCGGTGAGCGAATTGACCCCCGCACCCGCGTCGAGAATGTCATTCCCGTCGCCCCCAAACAACAGGTCCGCGGTCGCGCCGGATCGCAAGGTGTCATTACCTGCCCCCCCATGAGCCAGGAGCGGTTTACTCGCCTGCAGGGTCGTATCGATCGAATCATTCCCCCCCTGCAACCGCGCGCGAATTGCCGTCACGTCGGCCAGCGCATAGGAATAGTTGACACCATTGAAACTCACAACCGGCGTCGCGTTCACCGTCACAACGTCGTTGCCTGTCGTTCCCTGAATCATGACTGCGGACTTGGCCGCGTGATACACTCCCGTAAACGCGACGGCGTTGTCTGAACCGGCGACAGGTTCCTGTTCGACCACCAGATTGTCCGGGTCGGCGACGAACATCAGTCGGTAATCCACGTCAGAATCGGTCAGCCCCGCGCCTGGCAGCGCGATGTTGCCAACCGCTGTCCCGATCGTCAACGTTTTGACGTGCTGACCCACCGTTCGATCCGCCAGCGCGGTGATCGACAGCGTGGTCAAACGGGTGTCGTTCAGATAGTTCGCGTCACCATCCATTGAGAGCAGAACTCCAATTCCAAACGCGGGAGCAGTGCTGTTTTCGATGTCGTAGGTGTAGGTGAGCTGAGTGAGGCCGTTTGCGGTCGCCGACCGGAACACGATGTTGGTGACCGGCGGAGTGGCCGTCCATGTGACCGATGTCGTTCCAAGGCCGGGATGCCCTTGAAGATCGCGAACACCGCTCTGATCCAGCGACAATTCAAACGTCGCGGAACTGTTCGTTAGCAATGACAACCCCTGGATGCTGTAGGCGTTCCCTCCCAGGCTGATAATCGACACCGCATTCGTCAGCGGAACGACAACTCCATCCTGCTTCAGGACCAAATCCTTCCAGTTGAACGTCGTCGCGTCAATCGCCTCAGAAAATGTCACGGTGACCGCGTCGACCGCGGTGGAGATCGGGTTGGGGCTGATCGGGGTGAACGTCGCGGTGGGACGGATCCGGTCGATCAGTACGGAACTCGAAGAACTCACCAGGGGGTTGACACCATTGTTTCGCGAGACCAGCAGGTGGTCGGCGGCGTAGGCCGCCCCTTGGGTCACCCCGATCGTCGCGCTCCGCCCGTTGTTGTACAGAGGGTCTCCAAAATCGGCGTCCAGATAGTTGAATTGAATCGTCCCGTCGACAGACCCAGTGTTCAATTGCAACACCGCTTGAAACGTCACATTCCCCGCCGGCGACAAGAAGTGTTCGACCTGATTCCACTCGATGATCAACCGGTCCGCCTGGCCGTCGTTGTTCAAATCTTCAAACCGGGCGAGAACCTGATCATCCACCCCAAGATCGGTTCGCAGGTCGTCCCAGAACGGTGCGATCGCTGGCGTCGAGGGACTGGTCGCGAAGTTGCCGTTGTCTGCCGACTCGTTCGGAGCCCCGAATGTGATCAGACCATTGGCCCCAACGTAGACCGCAGTCGCCCCCGCGTAGGTTGTGCCATAGAACGTGAATGAACTGGCTCCCAGATCCAGCGCGGCTGTCCCGTCGTCGGTGTTATCGAGAACGGAAACCACCCCCGAGTCACCAGGCTGCAGGTCAACTGCGGAAAACGGGGCCGCCGACGCCAGATACGCGCTGGGAGTCGCCG
>JAPLOC010001308.1:8382-13706 GCA_026692825.1 Planctomycetota bacterium
GCACCGCCAACGGATCAACGCCCCCCAAAATCGCCTGTCGGATTTCCAGGTAACTGGCGTCCGGGAACAAATCGGCCGCCAAGGCCGCGACACCGGCGACATGCGGCGACGCCATGGACGTACCACTGAGGTTTCCATACCGGTTCCCCGGAAGTGTGCTGTAGATCGTCACGCCGGGGGCCGCGAGGTCAACCGTTGTCGCTCCGTAGTTCGAAAAGCTCGCGAGCTTGTCGAGTTTGTCGGTCGCGGCCACTGCGATCACATTGTCCAACGGATAGGCGGCAGGATAGAAGGGAGTGGTGTCCCCATTTTGCCCGCTGTTTCCCGCCGCGGCGATGAATAGAATTCCCTGGTCGCGCGCGGCACTGATCGCGTCAAACATCACCGATTCGAACGGGCCGCCTCCCCAACTGTTGTTGGTCGCGCGAACATTCACTCCCCGTTCGCGCATCATTGTGGCGTAGTTGATTGCCTGAATCGCCGCGCTGCTGCTCCCCGTTCCGGCCGCCCCCAGGAATTTCAGTGCCATCAGACTGACATTCCAATTGACCCCCACGACCCCCACACCGTTGTTTCCAACCGCGCCGATCGTTCCCGCGACGTGGGTTCCGTGCTGGTTGTCGTCCATCGGATTACTGTCGTTGTTGAAAAAATCCCAGCCGTGAATGTCGTCGACAAATCCATTGCCGTCGTCGTCCAGACTGTTGCCGGGAATCTCACCGGGATTCACCCAGATATTCGCGGCGAGGTCGGGGTGATTGTAATCGATCCCCGTGTCGATCACCGCGACGACCACCGACTTGCCCCCGGTGGTCGTGGCCCAGTCCCGCGACGCGTCAATGTCGGCATCCGCGACCGCCCCGGTTCCCCCGGCGTTCTCCATGCCCCACAGCAGCGAATACGACGGATCATTGGGAATCGCATCCAGCGAGACGACAGAATCCAAGGCGAAACTGGCAACCTGGGGGGACGCCCGCAGCCAGTCGGCAAACTGCGACTGCGAACCTCCCCACGTCCGAATCAAAACCGAACCGACTCCACCCAGCCCCTTCACCACCTGGACCGATCCCGGCCCATCGACAAAAACGCCGGAAACGTCACTGATGGAGTGCAGAGCGTCGGCGACCCCGGGAGCGAGATGGACGATCCAGTCTTGCCCGCCTCCCGGTTGGGCCACGTTTTGCAGTGGGGAAGGCGCGTTGGCTGTCGCGGTCGACTGAAACCAGACCGGCGAGACTTTGGGGGCCACCGGGCTGGCCGACAACAGCGTCCGCGATTCCAGGATCTCGGCCGACCTTCGTAGCCATTGCTGACGCCGGCCGGAATGCGGACGGCGCTTGACACCGCGACTCCGCCCCCAGGAACTCCGCCAGCAGTTCAGAATCGAAGTCCACACAGGCATGCGCATGGTCAGGCACCGGTTGAAGGAGTAGTTCAATTGCGAGGTTCGGCGCGGCCTCGCGCGGTCGTTCGGACTCGGCTCAGACTATCGATCGCACGACAGCGGTGCAATCGTTGATTACGGGCGTCGAGCGACCAGGAATTCATCCATCGGTCGACTTGAAGTTCAAGCGGACAATTGAATAGCACTTCGGCCAAAAGTCACGTTTTCGAGAATGCTCTGAACCGATAGACTCCGCCAAGTCACGGATCCGAATCAAGCCCAGGCTGAGTCATGGCTGACTACCGAACGCACATCACCACCAGTGGAATCCTCGGCACGGGTTACGGATTGGCGGCCACGCTGGGGGCGGGATTCACGCCCGTGCAAGGGATGCTGGCGGCGGTCCTGACCGGCGTCGCCGGCATGCTGCCCGACCTGGATTCCGACTCCGGCCGGCCTGTCCGGGAAGTCTTCGGGCTGCTGGCGGCTGTCGCCCCCCTGTTGATGCACAACCGCCTTGTCGCGTGGGGCGGGGGAACCGAGCCGGCGATTCTGCTGTCGGTATTGCTCTACATCGCGATTCGCTACGGACTTTCCACGTTATTGCAATTGCTGAGCGTCCATCGTGGAATGTATCACAGCATTCCCGCCCTGTTCATCGCCGCCGAAGCGACCTATCTCGCCTACCTGACCGATGCCCCATCTGTTCGGGGCTTGATGGCGTTGGGCGTGGGACTCGGATTCGCCTCGCACCTGATTCTCGATGAAATCTACAGCGTGCGCTGGAATGGCGCGACGATCCAACTCAAACCCTCCGCCGGGAGCGCGGTGAAGCTCTTGGGCAAATCCTGGCCCGCGAACATTTTCGCCAGCGGCCTGGCGTTGACGCTGGGATACGCGGTTCTTGTGGATGGCGGACTCAATTCGGTCGACAGGAAACACGCGGATCGCAATCCACGCGAGCAGGCTCAAATCCCCAACCCCAAAACGCATTCTGCGGAACCGGGGACCGGATCGATCCATTCCACGACTCATTCCGACCGCAAGCCAACTCCCCATTCACGCCGACCGACGATCGGCGAGGACGAGGAGATCGATCTCCGGCGGGCAGCGAGATCAGACGATCGATCCTATTGATTTCTGAGATCGGTCAGCCCAGTCAACCGCTCTCCCCCGCCACACGCCACGAAACGCATCCGAGTGATTCCATGAAACTTGCAAGCGTCCTCACACCCATTTCCGCCGAAAACCTTCAACTGGCCGCCCAATGTGGCGTCACCGACATTGTGTCCCGCTACCCCACCGGCGGACTTGCGGAACTGAAGGCGACACAGCAGAAGATCGAGTCATTCGGGATGACTCTTTCGGTTGTCGAGGGCTACCTCCCCATCGAGAATACGAAACTGGGCGTGGATGACGGAACCGAGATGCGTGCCGTCCACCAGCTTCTGCGCGATATGGCGGAACTGGGAATCCCCCTGCTCTGTTACAACTTCATGGCGGGGACCGACTGGGTCCGCACCCGACTCGACGCCCCCGAACGGGCCGGCGCGAAAACGACGGCATTTCGCCTGGCCGACGTCGAACAGGCCCGTTCGCTTTCCAAAACCGCCAGCTCGGTCACGGGCAATCCAATCTCAAAACCGGAACTGTGGGCCAATCTGGAACGGTTTCTGAACGGCGTGATTCCCGTCGCCGAAGCGACCGGCGTCACCCTCGCGATGCACCCCGATGATCCTCCCCTGGAGGAGTTTCTGGGGAAAGCCCGGATCATGAACAGCGTCGAGAGCTTTGAGCAGCTCATGCGGCTTGTCCCCAGCCCGCACAACAAAATCTGCTTCTGCCAAGGCACGTTTGCCGAGATCGGAGTCGATATCCCCGCCGCGATTCGCCGGCTCGGTCCACACATTCGGTACGTCCACTTCCGCGATGTGCGGGGGACGCGCGACGACTTCATCGAAACGTTTCACGACAACGGCCCCACCGACATGGCCGCCGCGATTCGCGCCTATCGCGAAGTCGGTTTCGAAGGATGCCTCCGTCCCGACCACGTTCCCCAACTGGTGGGAGAAGACGACGGCGAACCCGGATACACCATGCTCGGGCGACTGTTCGCCTACGGTTACATCCGGGGATTGCTCCACGCCACGATCACGTGACCAACTCTTTGATCGGAGCCATCTCGCAGAGATACTGGGGGCGACCTGCGGAATCTTTGATCGTCGTCGAGGTCAGGTCGATGCCCAGATTGTGGTACAGCGTGGCCACCACTTCCTGCATGTGGACAGGACGCGTTTGCGCGACCTCACCGAGTCGGTTCGTCGAACCGATCGCCTGACCGGTTCGCATTCCGCCACCCGCGAGCAGCGCGCAGCTCACCTGGGGCCAGTGGTCTCGCCCGGCGTCTTTATTGACCCGCGGCGTTCGACCAAACTCTCCCCAGGCAATGACCGTCGTATCCTCCAGCATTCCGCGCCGGTCCAGATCTTCGACGAGTGCGGTGAACCCCTGATCGAGTTTTGATCCGTGGTCTCGCACGAGATCAAAATTCGCTCCGTGGCTGTCCCAGCGACCATAGGTCAACGTGACACACCGCACCCCGACCTCGACCAGTCGGCGGGCCATCAGCAAATGCTCATTGATCGTCGGAGCGCCGTCGTATTGATATTTGTACGGCTGCCCGTTGCCGTACCGCTCGCGCACCGCCGGGTCTTCTTTCGAAAGATCGAGCGCTTCGAGCAGTCGGCTCGAGGTCAACACATCGAACGCCCGTTCGTTGAAGGCATCGAGCGCCCGGGCCTTCCCTTCATTGTCAACAACTTTTTGAAACGTATTGAAACTGGCGTGCAGTTGCTTGCGGTCATCCAGGCGTTCCAGCGTCACGTCGTTGAGTTTCATATTCGCCATGCCGGGACCGTCTGGCAGAAACGGCGCGTAGGCCGGCCCGACATAACCGGGCTGCCCTGGGTCTTTCCACACCCCAGCGTTCGCCAGACCTACAAACGGGGGAACGGACCGGTCGACCGGGCCAAACAACCGGGACAGGGCGCTGCCGACCGAAGGCCGTCCACCGACAACCGCCAGATTGTCGCGTGTCCAGCCAGTGTGACACTGGAACGGTTCGTGCCGATCCACCGCTCCCACGACCGCCCGCAGCACGACACATTTGTCCATGATGCCGGCGATGCGGGTGAAGACTTCGCCAATCTCGATCCCCGGCACATTCGTCGCGATCGGATTGAATTCCCCGCGAATTTCCCGCGGTGCCGACGTCTTGATCTCCCACATATCCTGATGGGGCGGACCACCCCCGAGGAAAATATGGATCACCGACTTGTGTCGCTTGGGAGCCGGATCGGCCGCTTCCAATCGATAAATGTCGGCCAGATTCAACGCCCCTGCCCCCAATCCCAAGGCACCAATTCGCAATACGCTGCGCCGCGACAGCTTGGTGTTGAACTCCGATCCGACGAGTGCTGATTTTGCTAAGAATCAGCGGTTGTTGATGCTGAATTGTAAGGGTTGGGGAAGAAGGGAGCAACCCGGGCCGACCGCAGGTTGGGACACTCGTGGCCGGGTGCCCGCCAGTCGTGTATCCTGTGGGCCAGAATTCTCCGCCTCCTGAACCAGGTCATCCCATGGCACGCGCTTTGAAGTTCGACAAATTCGCGGGACTCGCACACGACATCAGCGTCGGAGCGGACGGCTCCATGTGGGTCATCGGCACAAACCGGGTTGGCAATTCGGGGGATTGCGGTGCCTATGGCTGGGATGGGCGAAACTGGGCCGATTTGGGCGGTGGGGGCGTCCGAATCGCGGGCGGCCCCGACGGTTCGGTGTGGGTCGTGAATACCGCCGGCCAAATCTACGTCCGCCAGGGAGGACGCTGGAATGGCCCGTTGCCCGGCGGCGGCATCGATATCGCCGTCGGAGCGCAGGG
>JAPLOC010001308.1:13755-15407 GCA_026692825.1 Planctomycetota bacterium
CAAAATTGGGAGAATCTGGGGGGGGCGGGAGTCCGTATCGCCTGTGCCGCTGATGGTTCCGCCTGGCTGCTGAATTCGGCCGGCGAAGTCTACGTCTGTCAAAGCACCGGCTGGACCGGCCCGCTTCCTGGACTGGGAATCGACATCGCCGCCGGTGGAGATGGTTCAATCTGGATGCTCGGAACCAACCGTGTCGGAAAAGGAAACGACGGAGGAATCTACCGCTGGAACGGCAATGATTGGGAGCAAATGGGAGGGGGCGGGGTGAACATCTCGGTCGGGGCCGACGGAACACCGTGGGTCACGAATTCGGTGGGTGAGATTTACCACGGACACTAAAATCCAGGCTACTTAGCCCGCCACAAAATCTCATCACGAATCGCCAGCTCGCGTTGCCGGGCGGAAATCTCTCGGCGGAAGCGAACTGCGTCGAGCGGATAGCCGGCGGTTGCTTTCAGTCCAGGAATCTGCGATTGCCAATAGCGATTGAACAGCCGCATGGACAATTCCCGGACGTACTTCGCCACCATCGAAGCGAGTGCCGTTGGGAGGTGCCGTTCGGCTTTGGTTTCAAACCGAAATTCAATCGCCCCGGCACGATATCGACTTCGCTGGGCTCCCTCCTCCAGACAGGTGATGAACGCGTCGTCACAACAGAGGGGCAGAAACTCGTGATATCGATTGCGGCCGCCGTGCTTGTCGGCGAGAACCAGTGTTTCTACCCCTTCGGTCGCCTGACACGATTCGAGACACGCCCGCAGGAGGCGCAGTGACAGCTCCGACAACGACCGCCCCTTGCTGCCTGTCACCGAATTGAGTGCGTTGAATCTCTGGGGCGATACGAGGTCGATTGCAATGTGCCGCAGGGTGATCCCCCGCGACTGGCAACATGTGGACCATCGGTCGAAATGGTTGGCCAATTCCGGCAACGGGTTCAGCGGCAGAGGGAGTTCGGACTGGTCGTACCACGGCTCACCCTCCAAAACTCCAGGCGGTCCCCGGTGCAGCGCGCGAACCAGCGAATGGAAACAGGGGGCGATATCCCGCTCGGGTCCGCCGTGACTCCACAGCCGCAGGCCGGCGAAGACCCCCAGCTCCAAAGCCGCCAGTCCTTGGCTGGGGGAATAGACCTGCTTCGAGTCGGCGATCAGAAGCCGACCGTCAGCGGGCGCATCGGCATTGCGGACCACGTCGGAAAACTCCTGGAACAGGTCGGTGTCAGTGGGTTTTCCTGGAACTTCCCAGACGGTCGCAGCCAGCAGCAGTGGCCCGAGATTCGGACCGTAGCCGGCTTCGTCGATTCCAATCAGGAGCGGCAAGATCGGGTCACGGGGTTGGGTGTCATTGACTGAAAGAAGGGCTTGGTAGCGGATTGTAGCCAATCTGACGCTTGACGGTTGTTGACGCTTCGGTGAAGCAAGGATTCTCCCAACGCCCTGGCAGCGAGAGATGAAGAGGATGGACAGGATTGCCGAGGCGAATGTCGATCGTCGGGATTGGGAGTTTTGCGATCTCAGCCACTTTTCCCGAGAGCCGGAATGGCGAGCAACTCCATCCTGTTTATCCCTTTCATCCTCTTCATCCTGTCAAATTCTTTCCGTCCGTCGTACGCACTCTCACCGCTGAATTACAACATTCCGCAGTTCGGACTC
>JAPLOC010001309.1 GCA_026692825.1 Planctomycetota bacterium
GAGCGCGACATGCTCGTCGGGGTCGATCCGTAGTAATTCGCGGTAGGCCGCCTCAGACAGCTCAAAATCTTGTTCCAGGTCAGACAGCTCCGCCAGCACCAGCAACCGCAACACCACGCTGTCGTTCATCTTCGCGGGATCTTCAATTCCCCCGTTTTGGCCCTCCTTGCCATCCTTCAACTGAAACCGGCGTTCCGTCGCCAGTCGCTCTGACAGGCGCGTCGCCGACACCCACATCCTCACCAGTTCTCCCGCGTCGTTCCAGTTTCCCTCGGTTCGGCAGGCGAGGGCCAGACGCATTGCGTCGGTCCCGCGACGCCAGTCTCCTTCGATCGCCTGAAGGAAATGTTCAGATGCTTTTCGTCGATCTTGCAGTCGGGCAAGTGCCAACCCCGCCAGCAGGTGCGCGTCGGGATGTTTGGGAATCTGTTCGATGACCGGGCGAACCAGCGTCGCCGCCTCAGCGGCCGTCTTCTCACTGGTGTCGGTCGTCAACAACTCGCGCGCTCGGATGAGACGCCAGCGAATCGCCGACGGGACCGATTGCGAATCGTCCCGTGCCGTAGTCGGAGGAGCGACGATGGGCGATTTCACGTTGGAATCGACTCGTGGAGCCTCCTCTCCATCGGGGTTCTCGGCGGCACGTGACAATCGATCGTATTCGGCACGCAGCAACTTGATCTCCGCCCCTCCCGCCAACAAGGAAATGCGGGATTTTTCGATCTGTTCAATCAGTGCCGCGGCGGCCGGAAAATCTCCCAGCCGCAAATGGGTCTGGATCCGCAGCACATCAACAGCGTCCCGCCGGTTGGCGGGGACTTTTTCATGAATCATCGCCAGCCACTCGCGCAATCCGACCAGCGTTCCCGGCCCATCCCACGCCCCAGGTTCGGCGACCATCAACCACGCCGTTCCAAACGCCAGGGCCGCATCGGGAGACTCGGGTTCAAGACTGAAAGCGCGGAACGCGGCACCGTACGCTTCATCGGACAGGCCGGCGCGAATGTACGCCGCCGTCTCCAACGAACGGGGCCCCAGCCAAAGCGGTGCGAACCGCGAACATCGATTGGCGGCCTGTGCCGCCAACCGGTATTCCTCCATACGCATCCAGCATTCCGCCAGGGCGAAATGTAAAACGGGTGCAGATCCGGTAACCCGCAGCGCGTCTTCAATCGCCTCGACTCCGGCCGCGGGGTTGCAGGTATCGGAAAACACAACTGCCTTCAGCGCGGGGATCCACAGAGCCTCCCCCGTGGTTTGCTGACTGGTGCCCGAAAGTCGTTCGACTTCTTTTCTCGCGACGTCATCCCCTTCGACCGACCGCTTGGCCAGGGTTCGCAAGGCGGCCAATTCGGGATCGGTCGCGAGTACGGGCTGTCGCGATTTCAACTTTTCGACAATCAGCTCGGGACGCCCCCCCTCCCACGCCCGGCGGGCAAACAGCAATTCGAGACGCGGATCACTGATGGCTGTGGTTTGCCGCGCCAGCAGGGGAAGCACCAGTTCCGACAATCCCGCCTCATCCAGCCCGGGAATCAACCAGCGGAGATAGTCGGCGTCTTCCGGGGCCGACTCGGCGGCGGCGCGAAACAACGGCACGGCAGCCTCTTTACCCGTCGCGATGCGGGCCTCAAGCGCCAAGACCCCGCGCCAGCGAGCATCGGGGTTATCGCGCTCCAATCGGGAACGCAACGCGTCGGCGATCGCGACAGTGGACCGGCCCTCCCCCTTCTCCACAAGAACCTGATCCGACAGCAATCGCCAGTCGTCGGGATGTTGTTCGAGTCCCTTCTCCAGAACGAGCTGCGCCTCCGGTGCGTTGCGGGTCGCCAACAGCGCACTGGCCCACAGATGCGCCGCCTCGGCGTCGCTGCTGTCGAGTTCCCAAGCTTTCTTCCCGGCCCGAATCGTGGACTGCCAGTCTCCGGCTCCGGCTGCCAGTCGGGCATACGCACGCCAATGCGCGGCCGATGAGGGATCGAGATCGACAGCGCGCCGCCACGAGGTCAGTGCCTGCGAGAGGTGCCCCTGGTCGGGAGCAAGAACCTGCTCGCGGACCCGGGCGTATTCGGCCCAACCTTCTGCGTCGTCCGAATTCGACCGCAGTGCGTGACCGAGAGATTGAACCGCTTGAACCGACTCACCCCTTTGCGCGGCGGCCAAGCCGGTCTGGCGCATTGCCCCTTCCCGCTCCCAGCGCAGCCAGACTCCAACAGAGACGCCGGCGACCAGTAAAAACAGCGCCCCCGCTCCCACGACATACCAAAGTCGAGAGATTCGTGAACTGCGGCGGCCAGCACGTGAGGGTGACATGAAATCGCTGAAAAAACTGCGTCCGCATCCCTGCCAATCTCAGGTTGCTAGACTTTGCCCACCTTGACGTGCAAAGTCAATGCCGGACTTTCTACAGAATTCGCGGGAACACAGTATTCGACCCCATTTGGGAACCGGAAGGGGACGGAACCTGGTCGATGAAAACTGCCACAAACTGTTGTTTGGAAATGAGTTGTATAAATATTCTAGAAGTCCGAGCGGGGCCAGTGGAGGATCTGAGAAACTCTCAAAAAAACAAATTTCTCATGTCTCGGTTCCGCAGAATTAGACAATTCATGTCATTATGAAATAAAAAAGTTGACAAAATGACAAACCGGTTAACCAAACGTTTTGCGGGCACTGACATTTTTCAACAACGGCCCGCTTCAGAACCAGGGTGAACCGAGTCTCCAAATTCGGGCCGTGCGGAGTCGACTTTCCATTCGGGCCGGTGTTTTATTTGTCCGGCAGATCCGGATAGTTCGCGACAGACTGCAGCCACGGTCCGATCGACGCCATGATCTGATCGACAAATTGCTCCCGCCGACCGCGATCGACTGTGTCGGGAAACAGAATCTGAATTCGTGCCAGTCCGGTTCTCGGGGCGGTCAACAGCCGCCGCCACAGGGGTCGACCGGGATCGGGCAGTCGGCCACCATCAACGACATATTCAGTCACAATCAGGCCGGTTCCGGGAGACGCACGACGCTCAAACGAATAGTCTATTCCCGCCCGACTTCCGGTCGAAACCTGGACCGGCCGAATATCCGCCGCCAGGCACGTCCATCCCAAAGAAGGGTAACAGCGGGGAGCTGAATGACCGCGGTGTGTTCTGCCGTCGGCATGGAAACTGATCAGAACCTGCGCCGTCTCGGCAGTCGACCAATTCTTGTATCCCCGGTAGACAGTCTGGTCGGCCTGTAAACGGTCGGCCTGGGCGGCGGGCAAAGGGATTTCGGCACCAATCCAGTCGGAAAAATGACTGGGAACAAAGTCGCCCAGGGACTCGGCGAGCTTCCGTCCCAGTGCGGGATCGGGGCGAACCAAACCGGGTTGCCAGAAGACAAAGAGAATGGGAATTGCCGGCCACCACCAGCGAAACCGCGCCGGTCGCCGGACTATCTGCGTACTGGATGCCGGCACCACCAGTGTAACGGGCGAAGGGCCCGAGTCTGGCAATGGCACAATCGATCTTCGTTTGCCACGTGTCAACAATACGAGCGGAATCAATACAGCCAGTCCCAGCAGAATGAATCCTAGGCCATCATGAACTTGTTCGGCGAGGACGGGACGGTTGAGATCGTACAAGTACAACGTCGCCAACACGCGGAGAAAATTGAGGATCAAAGCGCAGACAGGGGCGGAACAGACGATCATCACCCGGCGTCGAAACGACTGCGAGGAAATACACGACGCGGTCACAGCCGCCAGAGTGGCCGGCCACAACAGCCGAAAACCCGCGCAACCTTTTTCCAGCGCGACATCGTGGCCATGCACGACGATCACTTGGCCATCGACGATCCAGTCTCGTTGTGTGAGCCAGGCGACGGAATCAATCAGGCGAAGTTGCGCGTTTGTCAGCGGTGTGGTGAACAGGGAATCGACCGCTCCCGGCAGAGGGACACAAAACAAGAGGATTGCGACGGGGTGCAGTAGCGCCCGCGAGGCCCGGCGGGAGAGGGGCCACAAAAACGCGCCAACCGCGATGACGACTGCGGCGACGTGCCAGGGAAATCTGCGATCGTCGATCCAGCCCCACAGTCCCAATGCCATTCCGAGAGTTAACAGAATGGGAGAGTAGACATTTCGGCCGCGGGGTTCATTAAAAACCCGTCGCCGGTACCAGATTGCCAAAAGCGTCGCTGGCGGGGCGAGTAAAAGGTGACTTGCGTCGGGGTTTGTCGCCCCGATTTTGAACATCTCCCACCAAGCCGGGAGTGTCGCCAACAGCCCCACCAAACCGCTCACCAAACAGGGAACGACCCCGGAGGGAATCCGCGCCGCGCGTATCGCGGGGGATGAAGGACTCTCCTGCGAATGGCCCATTGGATGATGATTCTTCGGGGGACTTCCGCGAGAATCCTAATGCTTTCCACACTTTTGTGGCGCAGTGCTTTGGGATTCGCCGCGTGGCGGGGTATCGGTCGGCTTAGTCTTACCCGCTGCCGGTTTCGATTTCAATCCGGGGATCATAACCGGACCCTGTCCGCGACGACGCGCCAACTGCTTTCTGCCGCCAAACATCGATTTCACCGTGGTTGTCAGCCATTGAACGCCGGTCGGATCGGGTGGCCCGACCCCCGAGGGGACATCTCCGAAGGGATTCGTCCGACCCCGTTCTGTCCAAAGGAAAAACCACAGACAGAAGCCCGCCAACAGGATCAACACCGAAACCACAGCGATGGCCCCGGCGGAACCAGACTGGGTGCGAAACGACTCAAGTTGGTCAAGCAGCGATGGCGTCGCTGTGGAATCCCGGTTATCGGATTCCGACACCGCTTCCGATTTGGACTTGGAGGAATTCGGGGTCGATTTCGTCGAGGGAAACTCCAACTCGCTTGATCCTAGTGTGAAATCCGATCCCTTCCCTGCCGATTGGCCGTTGACTCTTGGTTTTCGATCAGAAGTATCGTTTCCCCCCAAAAATGCCTTTCTTGCCGTTCGCGTGGGATCACTTCCGACGATTCCAGAATTCAGCCCGACTTCCGAATCGCCGCCAACGGCTTTAAATTCGGGTAGCTCCAAAGCGCCACCGCCCTTGAGTGGATCACCGCGTGGTTCCAATTCCTCGCCAGCCGGCCCAGCAGAGACCCCCCCAGCGCAGCCGAATACCAAAACCGCGACCCCAATGGAAACTGCGGTCCGTAACGTCGGAATTCCGAACCTATGGTGTCCCCGCATCAAAAACCCCTTCCGTATCCCACAAGCCACTGCGAATGAATCAAAGACCCAGTTACCGAATTTTATGCGTTGACTAATTTTTTCCAAGCCCTAGAAATGGAATTTCCAGCAATTTCACAAAATTCACACACACGCGAGTGTGTTTATGCGTACATGTATTTTTGGGTCTTTGCGGTTGGAACTGAACCGCTCGTTGAAAACTTACGGCAGCCCCCAGTCCGTGATCTTGACGGAGCGGCCGCAGCCGGGCCAGTCGTTCGTAGTGCGCCGGCGGCATTTCGAGGAATCAAAGATTTCCGTCACGATTCCTGTCCCCTTTCGTCGTCTGGGACACCAATAGCTGTTGAAAGCGAACAGTTTCGTTCGCGTCGCCGTGGCAGCCCCATCGGCTGTCCGGCAAATTTCAGCCGGCCTGGTTCCCAAGCGAATCCCGGCCAGATCTCAAGGAGTGATCATGGATTCTCATTTGTTTCCTGCTTGGATTTCAATTCGCGGCCGTGGCTGGGTGGCGACCGCCGCCCTGGGGATTCTGGCGGGAACCGTCCCAGCGAATTTGTTTGCCCAGTCGCCACAGGCCACCCCGGCGATCGAAGCGGCGAAAGGGACTCGAAAGGCACTTTGGGTCGACGCGACGGCCGTGCCCAAACTTTCCACTCTCGCACTGGAAACCCTGGTGGGGGGCATCGCCCTGTATCCCGATCCGCTGGTCGAACAGATCCTGGACGCCGCCCAAAACCCGGGGGCGATCGAACTGGCGGCGGACCCCCAACGTGCCGAGACCGCCGACTTGCCCGAGAGCGTGGTCGCCCTGCAACGCTATCCCGATGTTCTGCAACGGCTCGCGAAACATCTGCCCAACACAACCCTGTTGGGAATCGCGTCCAAGAACCAGCTCGAAGACGTTTGGACAGCCATTGAATCGGTGCGAACGAAGGTGGACGCCGCCATGGCACAAGGGTGGAATGTGGAGACTGAGACCGGTTCAACACAAGCCGGTGGAGCGACGACGGCGACACCCTATGGAATACCTTGGGTTTCCGCCGCCCGACGTGTGGCGGCCGTCGCGGTCGCTCCCTTGGCGGTCGCGGAGCTACAGTCTGCATACGTCGCCGCGACTGGGGCGGCATATCCGGTATCCCAAACAGCAGCCGCAGGAACCGGGGCGACGACAACGACCGCCACGGGGCCGGGGGGCCAAACCGTGACAATCCAAAGCGCCAGCGGGGGCGCGACATATCAAAACGGGGCCACGTCGGCGGCCGCTGGCGCCGGAGCGAAGCAGGTGAGCGGTCCGAATGGCAACACCGTCTCCGGTGCCGGGGTCGGAGTCGCCGGCAAGACGACGAATGGAAACACCACCCAGGCAGGAGCCGCCGGTGCGGGCGTGGTCGTCACACCCAATGGAACGAAGGTCGCGGGAGCGGGAGCCGCTGGCGGACAGGTGACGAAAACAGACACCGGCGCGACCTACAACACACAGTCGGCCGGTGGCGTGGCGACCAGTAACGGGACCGGAGGAGTCGGCAAACGTGAAACTTCCGGCAGTGTGAACAAAACTGGATCGGGAGTGACAACCAGCCGCAATGTGGAGACGTCGCTCGACACGACAGCCGGCAGCGTCGACGTGAGTCGCGAAAAAGAGAAAAACCTCACAGGCGACGGGAATGGCAGCGCCTCGAAGACGAACAGTGTGACCACGGGTGCTGGAACCGCGACCGTCGAAACCGATGTCTCGAAGGACGGAATCACCAAGACGGTCACGACCCCCGAAGGAACAAAATCGGAGACATTCGCTGACGGTGAACCGAAATCCAATTCGTCCCGGTCGACTCAGGCCACTTCGAGTCGGTCGCAATCGACGAACAACCTCAAGGGAACCCAATCGAAAGGGCGGTACCAGCAATTGAACGATCAGCAAATCGCTGCGGCCAATCAGTCGCTCGACGCACACTGGGGAGGTGTTCAGCAGCAGGCCCGTCAGAATAATTCTCAGCCGTCGAATTCGAAGCCGAATGCGAATAGTAGTGCGAAGAACGCTCCTTCGGCTCAACGATCACCGCAGTCTCACCAACCCGCTCCGTCACGGCCGCAGAACAACGTGCAAAAATCGCAGGGGAAAGGGGGAAACAAGGGGGGCGGGAAACGGCGGTAGGGCTACGAAGGATCGGACTGAATTCCCTGGAAACAACTCTGTACCATCCGAATCGCTGTGAATTCGCGACGCCACCTCGAAAACACTTTCGCTCTCCCCGTCGAAAACCCGCCATGAATCCTCAAGACCTGTTCGAAATTCTGATTCGCGAACACGCCGACATGCTGATGACCTACCTGCGGTCGGTAGTTCGCGACCCCGGGATGGCCGACGATCTGTTTCAGGAGACGACCATCACCGCCTGGCGGACGATCGACCGCTTCGATCGCACGCGCCCGTTTGGTCCCTGGCTGCGGGGAATCGCCCGCATGCTGGTGCTGTCCGCGCGACGGGGAGTGAATCGACTGCCTCGGCTGTGCGATGAAGAGACTTTGCTCCGCATCGAAGATCGCATGAGTGAAGTTCAGAAGTTGCCCGGGGACACACTCGACGACAAATTGATTGCCCTGCGAGATTGCCTCGATCGCCTCCCCGAAACATACCGCGGTGCGGTGGATTTGCGGTACCAGGAAGAATTGCTTCCGGCTGAGATTGTGGAACGACTGGGAGTGAATGCCGAAACGGTGAAAAAACGGCTGCAACGGGCGCGGTGCCTGCTCTTGGAATGTCTGGGAAACAAACTGTCGACATTGGGAACCTGACATGAACGCCGACGACGAAACCTCTCCGGCCGCTTCCCCCGGTCCATGGGAGCGAGCTGACGCAATCGGGAACGAAATGCTGGATAACGCCAGCGGCGTGACACTTCCCGGTGATTTGAGTGGCCTGGAACGCGATCGCATCGCCGACTTGCAATGGCTCGATTCCCTTCTGGAACAGTGTCACAACGGTCACAACGGTCACAACGAGTTGACTCGTCGCGCTGTTGAGGCGTCACTCGCCCGGTTGAAGACCGAAGTCGACGCGGTCGCCGAAACCATCGTCCTACCCGCGGCAGGCGCTGAGACGTCTCCAGCGGAAGTCGACGACGAACCGTTTCCTGAAGTGGCCCCGAGGCAGCGCGAGCTTCCCTCGCCACGATTGACCCGCGCAGCTTCACCACCGATCGGGAGGCCGATGCGAGTTGGCCGGCGGTTGTTTTCGCGGCTGACTGTGGCGGCCGCCGTGTTCCTGGCATTCGGGATTTGGTGGGCGATACAGCCCAATCCCGCGCTCGCGCTGGTGGACCGCGCGTATCAGGCGGCACTGGCCGAACAGGATCGCACGTATCAGGTGTTGTTCACCCCGATCGTTGGACCAGCCCGCGAGCGCGAGGGGACATTGCGAGTCCGCGGGGGGCGGCGGTTTGTGTACACGCATCCTGGACCTGGGCCGTTTGGTGCCCGTTTTCTGATTGGTGGCGACAGCGGCGATTACTGGTTCGTTCCGCCGGTCGGACCGGCGTTGATTCATGACCAGGAGGGATTCATCGCCCAGTGGATGAAGCAGGCGGACGCCGAGTTGCCCTTTTTGCAAATCTCCGCGCTGCTGGAACGCTTGAAGACCGATTACGACTTGAAGTCGGAAGCCCCCGAAGCACTGCGCGACGGGGGAGTGAAGCTGGATCGACTCTCGGGCCGACTGCGGAACACGGCCGAGTCAGCAGGGACCGCCGTCCCCCAGACAATTCATGCGTGGATTGACCCACGGACGGGTGTTGTGCATCAAATCACAGTGGAATTCGGCGACCCCTCCGCGACCGGACGGAATGTCCGAATCAGACTGCGTCTGACAAGCGAGGACGAGTTGCCCGACGACTACTACCAACTTTCCCATCACGCCAGCCGTCGCCGCGTGATGGATTTGAGACTCAGAAACTAGGGATCACAATCATGAACGTGTTTCGATTGTCGCTGCTGTGGATGGCCCTGTGGGGATTTACGGGTTGGGGGTGCGAAAGTGCTGTTGCCAAGGGACCCCCGAATACCGAACGTTCGAACGGGAAACTCGAATGGTTCGACCTGAAACTCGCCGCTGCGAACGGTGGGGAAAAATCGCTGGAATCGCAGCGGGGCGAACGGGGGACCGTGTTGATCTTTCTGTCGACCGAGTGTCCGATCTCGAACGGATATGTTTCGACGTTGAATCGGCTGGCGGTGGATCTCAAGACTCGTGGAGTGGCGGTGGTGGGCTTGAATCCCAACGCCGGGCACAGTTTGAAAGTCCTGGAGAAGCACATTGAGGAATACGATGTGAAATTCCCGGTGTTTAAAGACGTGGGAGGGCAGGTTGCCCGCGCTTTGGATGTGACCATCTGTCCCGAAGTCGTGTTGCTCAATGAAGATCGACGAATCGTCTACCAGGGACGTATCGATGATCGTTACAGCAAGCGGGGTGGAACGTCTCGCGCGGTGGGACGGGCCGACTTGGAGATCGCGATCTCCCAGATGCTGGCTGGAGAGACGATCGCGGTCGCGAAGACGAAAACGCTCGGTTGCGCGATCGATTTTCCTCGGACGGAACTGAAGGCGGAAGCAAAGGGTTCCCCCGACAATGAGACGGTCCCCACCTACAGCGACCAGATCTCGCGGCTGCTGCAAAAGCACTGTCAGGAATGCCATCGTGCGGGGGGAATCGGGCCATTCGCACTCAATGATTATGACGACGCCGTCCGTTGGGCGGACGACATCGCGTCGTTCACGGCGAGCCGGTCGATGCCACCGTGGAAGCCGACGCCGGGATTTGGCGATTTCGCGCATCCCCGGCATATGGAACAGACGGAAATCGATTTGATTGGGACGTGGGTGAAGAACGGCTGCCTGGAGGGGGACAAATCCAGGTTGCCCGCCCCGCGTGTGTTCGCAAACGGGTGGAAACTGGGGCGCGAACCCGACGCAGTCTTTGAAGCCCCGGAATATGTGCTGGGAGCGGATGGGCCGGATGAATACCGCTGTTTTGTGATTCCGACGCACTTCGACGGCGATCGCTATGTTTCGGCGATTGAAGTCCGGCCGGGAAACGACCGAGTGGTGCATCACGTGATTTCATTTCTTGACACCACAGGAAAAGCCCGGGCGCTGGACGAGCGGCATGACGGTCCAGGCTATGTGACGAGCGCGGGCTTTCCTGGATTCCTGCCCACCGGGGGTCTGGGGGGCTGGGCTCCCGGGAATCAGCCCCGCGAATTGCCTGCGGGAATCGCGAGGCTGCTCCCCCAGGGAGCCGACATCGCCATGCAGGTTCACTATCACAGGTCGGGGAAACAGGAGACCGATCGAACGCGAATTGGCGTCTACTTTTCACACCAAAAGGTGGAACGTTGCGTGCGGAACATTCCCGTGTTGCCCTTGGAAGGGCCATTGGGAGATTTGGTGATCCCCGCGAACGATCCGCATTTCCCAGTCCGTTCGTCGATGGTGCTACCCCTCGATATGCAGGCGGTTTCTGTGACGCCTCACATGCATTTGTTGGGGAAAGACATGACAGTGATCGCCCGGCTGCCCGATGGCAGTGTGAAGAATCTGATTCAGGTCAATGACTGGGACTTCAACTGGCAGGAGAGTTACCAATTCCGCGAGGCGGTCTTTCTGCCGCGATTGACGCGGATTGAAGTGACGGCGCACTTCGACAATTCCACGGAAAACCCGCACAATCCACAACGGCCACCTGAACCGGTGAGCTGGGGGGAATCGACGAATGAAGAGATGTGTATCGCGTTTGTGGAATTGGTGCCGGCCCGCAAGGAGCAGGCGTCTTTGAAGGCCCCCACCCGGCGGGAGCAGATGCGGTTTTTCCTGGAAAGCCATTGGCTGGATGATCAGACGCCAAGGCTGGAGAAGGCGAAATTGCTGAAGCGTTTCGCGGATCGGATTTCGGTCCTGGAAGAATTCGGTGGTGTGGCACCCGAAGAGAGAAATGGGAAGTGATCACCCCGACCGTTTGGTAAAACAAAAAATGGATTCGACGATCCCGTCCGAAAATCCCGCTTTACAGCGGTCGTAACGGGCGTAGAATAGCGGTGAATCTGGCCTCCCGAACCGTGGCGACACTTTCGCGATCACATCGCGGATGCACGGTTCGGGGGCCGCCTTCATAATAGGCGGTCACCATTTGGTAATCCAGAGAACGGCGCACCGCAGTTGAAATTTTGATTCCTCACTTGAATTCGGATGATAAACGACGGTCGAATACTCCACGGATGCCCGTTTGTCGGCCGGTGTTGTTCAAGAAGGGAAACCGTGCGGGCGAACGGTTGCTTGTGCCTTGGAACGGGGTTGAATTTGCATTCCGCTGGTGTCCTCCGACTTCGAAGCCGTTCCGGATGGGAAGTTCGTTGGATGAAGTCGGGCGGTGTGCGGACGAGGGACCGGTTGATGTCATCCTGGCGCACGGCTTCTGGATGCTGGAAACGCCAGTCACCGTGCGAATGTGGCGGGACGGGGTTGGAGAGCAGGATCCACGCGATGATCAAATGCCTGCTACAGAAGTGAATTGGAATCTCGCTAAAGATTATTGCCAGAAACTCACGGACGCGTTTCGACCGTCAATGGGGATGTCGACCGGCTGGCTACTTGACCTTCCGACCGAAGCCCAATGGGAATACGCCTGTCGGGCCGGGTCGACGACGCGATATTGTTTCGCAGACAATGAACGGCAACTTGGCGATTACGCTTGGTTTGCGGCAATCTCGGGCCGCAAACGTCACCCGGTCGGCTTGAAG
>JAPLOC010001310.1 GCA_026692825.1 Planctomycetota bacterium
GGATGTTGATGACGGCCCGCCCCGAACTGCTCCCGATCGACTTGAAACGCCAGGGACGCGCCGAAGTCCACATTCCGCTCTTCTACCCGCAGGATGAGGCCGAGATCACCGAGATGTTCAAGGTGCTGGCGAAGAAGAACAAGCTGGCCCTTGAAAGCGACGCGATCCCCGCGATCCAGCCGAACCAGTTTCTCAGTGGTGCCGACATCGAGTCGGTTGTCTTGACCGCCAAACGGCAAATGCTGACCGACGGACGCTCGGTCGCCACCCGGTCCGACATCGAGCTGGCGTTCCGCGAGTTCATCCCCTCGGCCCAGGGACTCGAGAAGGAGTACCAGGAACTCGCCTCGGTGCTGGAATGCACTCAGATGAGTTTTCTTCCTCCGGAGTGGCGTGCCAAAGTGTCGGCTCTGGAAGGGCGTGCCCGTTTGCAGGAACGCATGTCCAAGATTCGTGTGCTGTTGGATTGACCCGCCGTTCGTAACGGTACCGGCGTGACAATTGTCCCCGCGTCCGATTCCCGTTTCACTTCATTTTCCCGTTCCGAGGATTTTCATGGCTGCCCCCCGCCAAAGTTGGCTCGACGACAAAGCGGAAACAACGTTGATCGACGACTACGCGAAAAAGCTGACGACGTTTCTCGACGTCATGGCCGACGGCCGGGTCGACCCGTCCGAACTGACCGCGCAGGAAGCCCGGCTTGTCGCTTTGATGAAAGAAGTCGAGCCGCAATTGGGTGATGCGCTCCATGCCCAGGTCACTCGACTGTTGTGCGAACTGACGGCGTACAACATCATGGAGGCGCTGCACGAGATGCAGGATGTCAAACACTCTCGGACGCCATGGCGTCCCTAGTGGAAGGGCCGTTGGGAGTTTCCCTGGGTGCCTCACAGCAGTTTGAACCCTGCGTCGCGATTTTACGTTGAAGTTTCGCGGAACCTTTCGCCGGGTGGTTCATCCCCTGGCAACCTGCCGACCGAGCCGCCGGTTGGTGGTGTTCCAACTCCCGCGCGATCAATGGCGGCGCACAGTCAAGTACCGGTGGTGAAATGAACAGTCAGCCGAAACCATTGTTTTACGTCGCGGTGGCGGCAGTCGTCGTGGGATTGGTCGCCTTCGCGATCAATCGCTCGCGAGCTCCCGAGAATGCACCACCCAAGGCCAATGGAGGGGCCGCAAACGGGGGCGGCGCAGGCGGCCCCGCTGGGGGCGGTGACACTGGCGGCGGGGGAGCGGGGGGAGGCGATCCCACTGCGGCTGAGGCGCATGACGAGTCGGCCAGTCCTACTACCGTCACCGAGTTCAAACTCCGTCCTCGCGAAGAACGGCTCCCCGATCCTCCTGGAGCCGCCGCTTACAAACCTCTCGCCAGCACCGACAACACCGTCCGGTTCGCGATCAACGTCTGGGCCGGTTGGGGTCCGATCATTTACGCCAACCAGGGTTTCGAGGGGAAGAAAGCCTGGAAAACCTCCGACGGCAAAGAGTTCAAAGTCGAACTCGTGCTGATCGATGACCCGGTCAAAATGCGCGATGCCTATGCCACCGGCCAGGTTCACATTGGCTGGGGAACGCTCGACATGCTCCCGCTGATTCTGGGCGGTTTCGTCGATGGCGCGGGCAAGCCGCGCGACGCCCGCGTGATGCCCCGCATCTTCCAGCAGGTCGACTGGTCCAACGGGGGAGATGGAATCGTGGTTCGCGACTCGATCAAAACGGTCGGCGACCTTCGCGGCAAGAAGATCGTTCTGGCTCAGAACTCCCCCTCGCACTATTTCGCCCTCAACATGCTGGTCGCCGGCGGGTTGCAGCCGGGTGAAGTGGACATGATCTTCACCGATGACGCGTTCCAGGCGGCTGCCGCCTTCAACGCCGACAAATCGATTTCCGCCTGCGTCTCGTGGGCACCCGATATCTACAACCTGGCGAAGGTCAAAGGCAATCGGCTGCTGGTGACGACCCAGCAGGCGAACAAGCTCATCGCCGACATCTGGTTCTCGCGCGCAGACTTCGCCCGCGATGAGCCGGGGATCATCGAAGCGCTGGTCCGCGGTATCTTCGACGCGATGATCGATTTGAAGGACCAGACCGCCAAGCAGCAGCTCGCCGAGCTGATGTCGAAGGGATACAACATCCCTGCGACCGACGCCCTGAACATGCAGGGGGACGCCCATAGCACCAACTGGGCCGAGAACTTTCAGTTCTTCATCAACCAGAACAATCCGACGAATTTCGAACGGGTCTGGAATCAGTCGTATCTGCTCTATCGGCGTGATCGGCGAATTCGCAACCGCTCGGTCCCGTTCGATCAGGTGATGGACTCTTCGGTCATTGAAAAGCTGGGGAAGGAACCGAAATACGCCGCGCAGCGCGACGAGTACCAGATTCAACTCACACCGAAGACAATCAGCGAACTGGCCGAGAGTGAAATTCTCACCAACACGGTCGTGGTGAAGTTCTTCCCCAACAGTTGGGATCTGTTCAAAAAGGTGACCCGCAAGGTCGACGGGAAAGACGTGGAGGAACTGTACGACGCGACAGTGGAGATGACACTCGACGAGATCGCGAAACTCGCCGGCCAGTTTGGAGCAGCCTACATCCTGATTCAGGGGCACACCGACTCGTCCAAACGCGGCGAGGTCCCCGATTCGCTGGTGAAGGAGCTGTCGCTCAACCGGGCGAACGCGATCAAAGAGGCGCTGTTACGAAAGTACAAGGAACTCGATCCCTCGCGATTCCAGGTGGAAGGGAAAGGGTGGGAGGTTCCCGCCGACAAGAGCGATCCCAACAACCACACCAAGAACCGGCGGGTGGAAATCAAGGTCTACTCGGCGGAACAGGCATAGCCGATGAGCGCCCCAACCCCCACGGGGTCGCCCCCCCCGGCCGCCGCGGGTGTTCCCGATGGCGGGTCGCCTCAGCCTCTTCCTGCCGGCCGACCGCCAGGGATATTGGCGCAGTGGTTCGCCTTGCTCGACGTGGCTCCCGCGTGGGAGGTCGTCGTGCTGGGGGGGTTGTGTCTGACGCTCTGTCTGGCGGTTTGGTGGTTCGTCACGCTGGGAGCGGGTGAGCAGCGGAGGCGGGGAGAGTGTCGAGTACACGGAAGAGGGAGATCCCATACCCCGCACCTGGGCGCAACGTTGGACCGATGTCTGGTCGGAAGAGGCGCTTCCCCGCAACCTGTTTGTGTCGCTCCGCCGGCTGTTGTTGGGGTTCGGTCTGGCGGCGGTGGTGGGGATTCCGCTGGGAGTTCTTTGTGGCTGTTACAGCCGCATTCACGCGTTCTTTCTCCCCTTGTCGATTTTCGGCAGAAACATACCGCTCGCGGCACTGGTCGGCTTGACCTTCGCGCTGTTTGGAATCGCCGAGTTTCAGAAAGTGATGTTCATCTTTCTGGCGTGCGTCGCGTTCGTATTATCCGACACAGCACAGGCGGTTCGTGCCGTGGGCAGCCAGTACGTCGACACAGCGTTCACGCTGGGAGCCCGGTCGTGGCAGGTGATTTTCAAAGTGCTGATTCCGCTGGCGCTGCCATCGGTGTTTAACTCGCTGCGTCTGTTGTTCGGCCTGGCGTTCGGCTACATCATGCTCGCCGAGACGATCAAGTTTGGCAACGAAGCGGGAGGTTTGGGGAGCATCATCAACGTCGCGATGAAGCGGAACAACCGCGAAAAAGTGTTGCTGGTGTTGCTGATCATCCCGGTCGTGGCGCTGGCGATTGACCGGGCGCTGTACTGGGTGCAGCGGGAGTTGTTTCCGCACGAATTCGGCGGGCGGGGTTTGTTGAATCGCTGCGTCCGGGCGACGCTGCATGCCGCGGAGGATCTGAAGCACCTGCTGTTCCATCGCGCCGCCGCTTCGCCGGTCCCGGGCATTCCCTCGACGAAACCGTAAGACGATATGACCGACAGCGCCGCCGGCAAGCCCGCCACCACACCCTCCGTCGCGCCCGGCCAGAAGGTCGGGATGGGGGAGGTGTTGAATCCCGTCCGCAAGGAAACCAAAGGCAACCGGCTACCGGTGGTCGAATTTCACGGGGTCACAAAGACGTACAACGCGGGAGAACCCAACGCGTTCACCGCGATTCGCGACGTGAATTTCGTGGTCGAGGATCTCGATGCGAAAGGGGAGTTCATCTGCGTGCTGGGGCCGAGCGGGTGCGGGAAAAGCACGATCTTGCGACTGATCGCCGGCCTCGGCCCGCAACACCCCGCGACCGCCGGCCGGGTGCTGGTGTTCGGTCAACCGGTCTACGGTCCCGGGCCAGACCGGGGGATGGTGTTTCAGGATTACACCAGCTTTGACCACCGCACCGTGCTGGACAACGTGACCTTCGGGCTGGAGTGTCAGGGGATGCGTCGGAACGAGCGTTATGAGCTCGGCCGACACTGGATCGATCGCGTGGGACTGAACGTGAAGACCGACGCTCAGAAATACCCGCACGAACTGTCGGGCGGAATGCGACAGCGCGTGGCGATCGCCCGAACGTTGATCCTGAAACCCCGCATCATCCTGATGGACGAACCGTTCGGCGCGCTCGATCCAATGACCCGCATGAACATGCAGGATCTCCTGCTGGCACTGTGGCGTGAAGTCGAAGCGACGGTCTTCTTCATCACCCACTCGATCGAAGAGGCGGTGTTTCTGGGGGACCGGATCTACGTCCTCAGCAACTCCCCCGGGACGATCCTCAAGGAAATGCACATCCAGACTTCGGACAAACCATCGAAGGAGATGCAGCGCGAGCCGAGGTTCCAGGAAACCGTGTATTATATCCGCGATCTGATCAGCCAACTCGAAGAGAGCCAAAGAGCCGGGACGTGACACGGCAATTGGCGAACCGGTCGGCGTCAGCCACCGGGTCCAGGCGAGATCAAACTCTTCACCACACTCACTCCCACTCAATCGTGCTGGGTGGCTTGCTGCTGATGTCGTAGACCACGCGGTTCACCCCCCGGACTGAGTTTGTGATCCGCGTCGAAATGGATTCCAGCACTTCATACGGCAGATGCGCCCAATCCGCCGTCATGAAGTCCTCGGTCGTCACCGCGCGAATCGCCACGACTTCGTCATAGGTCCGGTAGTCTCCCATCACCCCGACGCTCTGCACCGGCAGCAGCACCGCGAACGCCTGCTGCACCTGGCGATACAGCCCCGCTTTTCGCAGCTCCTCGATCACGATTGTGTCGGCTTTGCGCAGCACCTCCAACCGCTCCTGACGAACCTCTCCCAGGCAGCGGACCGCCAGACCCGGGCCGGGAAACGGGTGTCGCCAGATCATCTCTTCCGGAAGCCCCAGTTCTTCTCCGAGTGCCCGCGCCTCGTCTTTAAACAGGTCCCGCAGCGGTTCGATCAGTTCGAACCCAAGTTCTGCGGGAAGTCCCCCCACGTTGTGGTGATGCTTGATTGTCGCGGCCGGCCCGTCGACATTGGCTCCACTTTCGATCACGTCTGGATACAGAGTTCCCTGTGCCAGAAAGTGGGCGTCGGGAATCGACTTTGCCTCGGCCCGAAACACGTCGATAAAAACCCGCCCAATCGTCTTTCGTTTCGCCTGCGGATCCACCACTCCCTTGAGTTCTCCCAGGAATTGCCGGGAGGCGTCGACAACGTGCAGGTCGGTGCGGAAGTGTTCGCCAAACCGGCGGCGGACCTCGTCGCTTTCGCCAGTGCGCAACAGCCCATTGTCGACGAAGATGCACGACAACTGGTCACCGATTGCCTGATATAGCAAAGCAGCGACGACCGACGAATCGACCCCACCCGACAGACCGCAGATCACCCGGCGTTTGCCGACCCGTTCGCGAATCCGCTCGACCTGCTGCGAGATGAACGAACTCATCTTCCAGGTGCCACGGCAGCCGCAGATCTCCCGCACGAAATTTCCCAGCAGCTTTCCACCCAACGGGGTGTGCGTCACCTCAGGGTGGAATTGCAGACAGTAAATCGGGGCCGACTTGTGTTGGACGGCGGCCGCGGGACAGTCGGCCGTCGCGGCGAGAATCACCCAGTTTTCCGCGGGATTCTTCACCTGGTCGCCGTGACTCATCCAGACCGTCATCTCCCCCCCGACGCCGGCAAACAACGGGGACGCGGTCTTCAAAGTACACGAGGTTCGCCCGAATTCCCGATGAGTGCCCGGAGAGACCTCGGTTCCCAGCGCCCGGCATGTCACCTGCATCCCGTAACAAATGCCAAGAATCGGGATCCCTAATTCGAAGATTCGCGGGTCAGGGGCGGGGGCTCCCGCGTCGTAAACGCTGGCGGGACCACCCGAAAGAATCAGCCCTTTGGGTGCCAATTCGCGGATCCGATCGACCGACAAGTCGTGCCGTACGATCTGGCAGAAGACGTTTTGTTCACGCACCCGACGGGCGATGAGCTGGGCGGTTTGCGAACCGAAATCGAGAACCAAAACCCGTTCTTCGGGCGTGGAACTCACAGCGCCGGCGGAGCCCGCCGTGGGGGACGACATGTCGGCTTCCTGTGGGGAAGTTCGCGGATTCCGGAACAGCCCGGAAAAGGAACAAGGCGTGCTCGGCCGCGAGCAATTCGCCGCGGCCGGCACGCCTTTTGTCGCACTTGGCACACGCAAGTGCCCAAGAGAGGACTCGAACCTCCATGGGGTATACCCCCACCAGGCCCTCAACCTGGCGCGTCTGCCATTTCGCCACTTGGGCAATCAAGGCACCGCGTACCATCCGTCGGTCAGGCAACGACCGGCGAACTGTGCGACAGAATGCCATTATATAGCAGGCGGTCACACCGGATCAACTGTTCGCTTCCGGTTTCCAATTTCGAACCCCGGAACTCCCGCGGAACAATGTGGCCGAAGTATGCCGCTACTCGCACTAACGGATCGCAACCTGCGACC
>JAPLOC010001311.1:0-701 GCA_026692825.1 Planctomycetota bacterium
CAAAGCGTGATGATGATGGTGACACCCAGAATCATCATTCAGGAAGAGGAAGAAGAACTGATCGGCACCGAGCTGTAATTTCGTGGTGACCTCCCGGGATCCCCAGACGATGTCTGGGGATCCCGTTTTCATTTCCGATTGACAGTCTGTACGGCGCAATTCAGCATGAGCGTTTTCCTGGCTCGACAGCAATGGAATTCGCAACATGCCTCGCAGTCTGTACTGGTTGTCGCACTTCGCGGTGGGATTCTGCCTGCTGGCCGCCAGCCTGGCACAGAATTCCGCGTGGGGCGCGGATGTCGATCTCGTGCTGCATTCCGGCAGAATTGTCACGGTCGACGACAAATTTTCGATTGCGCAGGCGATCGCCGTGGCGGGCGATCGGATTGTCGCCGTCGGGGCGAATGACCAGATCCGACCCATGGCGGGTTCGGGCACGCGAATTGTCGATCTCCAGGGGGCGGCCGTTCTGCCTGGGTTGAGCGATGCGCACGTCCATCCCGTCGCGGCGGCGATGCACGAATTCGATCACCCGATTCCCGAAATGGACACCATCGCCGACGTGCTGGCGTACATCCATGCGCGCACCCAGGTGGTTCCCGAGGGGGAGTGGATTTCGGTTCGCCAAGTGTTCATCACACGTCTTCGCGACCAGCGCTATCCCACCCGGACGGAACTCGATCAGGCCGCCCCCCGGCATC
>JAPLOC010001311.1:789-5814 GCA_026692825.1 Planctomycetota bacterium
CCGACGCGTCGGTCAACTCGCTCGCGCTCAAGGAAAGCGGACTCGACAAGAACTCGAGTGTCACGGACGGTGGCACGGGATACCTGGAAAAGGATCCAAAGACCGGCGAGTTGACGGGAATTCTGCGAAGCTGCACTCGGCTGGTGAAGACCCGCTCCAATGCGAAACCGGCCTCCAACGCCGACGAACTGACGCGACTGAAGACGCTGCTGGCCGACTACAACAAGGTCGGACTCACCAGCATCACCGATAAAGACGCCAGCGATGGCGAGATCGCTCTCTTTCGGCAGTTGCGCGAAGCGAATCAACTCACCTGCCGGGTCTACCTGCACGCGTCGGTCGACGCCCAGGCTCCTCTGGAGAAGATCGCAGAACGATTTCAGACGTTGGCCAAACACCCGCTGCGTCAATACGACAACTGGCTCTGGCTGCGCGGCGTGAAGTCATACCTCGATGGAGGGATGCTCACGGGAAGTGCCTACATGCGGCAGCCCTGGGGATTAAGCAAGATCTACTCCATCAATGATCCGGACTATCGGGGATTGCTCTACATTCCTGCGGAAAAGCTGCGTGACATCACGCGACTGGCGGTTCGACACGACCTGCAGATGACGGCGCATTCCGTCGGCGACGGCGCGGTCCATGCGCTGATTGACGCCTACCAGGAAATCAACCGCGAACTGGTGACAGAGCAAAGTCCGAACGGATTGCCCACAAAACCGTTGGCGCGCCGTGATGGAGATCCCCCCACGCGTACGAGCAGCAACGCCCCAATCGCCCGCAGTCGTCCTTCGGTAACTCATTGCAACTTCATGAGTCGCGAAGCGATTGAAACCATGCGGGAACTGGGAATCGTCTGCGATCTGCAGCCCGCATGGCTGTGGCTCGACGGGCAGACATTGCGGAATCAGTTCGGAAACGACCGGCTCGCCTACTTCCAGCCGTACCGTTCGCTTTTTGAACGCGGCGTGATTGTCGGAGGAGGTTCCGACCACATGCAGAAAATCGGCGGGATTCGGTCGGTGAATCCGTACAATCCGTTTCTGGGGATGTGGATCACACTGGCCCGCTCACCCAAACGTAGTACCGAGCCGCTGCATTCGGAACAGAAACTGACCCGCGAGCAGGCCATTCGGCTCTACACCATCAACAACGCCTGGCTCACGTTTGAAGAGAATGAGAAGGGCTCGCTGGAGGCGGGAAAACTCGCCGACTTCATCGTCCTGAAAACCGACATCCTGAGTTGCGACGAAGAGGCGATTCGCGACATCGAGGTGAGCCGGACGTATGTCGGAGGCCGGCTGGTGTACGAGAGCCGTTGAAACGAGATGTTCGCCGAATGCGGCGTTCTGTTCGGGCTTGATACCGTGGGCGGCACCAATTGAGACACTTCGCGATCAAGATTCCTGCCCCCTTGAGGGGCAGGTGAATGAGATCGGAGGCCATACTCCGCACCGCGTCAAATCAGACGATTCGCGTTCCATGCGCCGGCGGCCATCTGGCCTGCCCGAGACCCAATTCACCCGCCCTCTGACTCGGGTTCAGAATGTGGTTGTGCGGCTCAGATGGTGCGTACGACTGACGGAAAGAACTTGACAGGATGAAGAGGATGAAAGGGATGAACAGGATGGAATCGCTCGCCATTCCTGCTCTCGGAATCAGAGCCGAAATTCGCACCCCAACCAAGGCCAATAAACCGGTTGTCCACCCCGAATTCAAGCCATCTCCCGCTGGGCCGCCGACTCCAGTTTCAGCTCCTCAATCATCGCCTCCCGGATCTTGAACTTCTGGATCTTCCCGGTGACGGTCTGCGGAAATTCATCGACCATGCGGATATAGCGCGGCACCTTGAAGTGGGCGAGATTGGTTTTGCAGTAGCTGCGCAGTTCCTCTTCGGTCGCCGACTTTCCCGGTTTCAATCGAATCCACGCGCAGACCTCTTCAATGAACCGGGCATCGGGGACACCCACAACCGCGACATCCTGAACCGCCGGGTGGGTGTAGAGAAACTCCTCGATCTCGCGGGGATAAATGTTCTCTCCCCCACGACAGACCATGTCTTTCAGTCGCCCGGTGATGCGGTAGTAGCCGTCCGGTGTCCGCGACGCCAGGTCGCCCGAATGCAACCAGCCCCCGGCGTCAATCGTCCGGGCGGTCTGTTCGGGCATGTTGTAATAGCCCAGCATCACACCATGCCCCTGGCAACACAATTCCCCTGGACGATCGTCGGTGATCGCTTCCTTGGTGACGGGGTCAATCAGTTTCACTGTGACCCCCGGCAACGGGCGACCAACCGTTTGCACGCGGAGTTCGATCGGGTCGTCGGTGCGGGTCTGTGTGATGACGGGCGACGCCTCAGTCAGGCCGTATGCGATCGTCACTTCCCGACACCCGAGGTCCGCGACGACCCGCCGCATGATCTCGATCGGGCAGGGGCTTCCCGCCATGATTCCGGTCCGCAGAGAGGTGAGGTCGCGTGTCGGCCGACTGGGGTGATCCAGCAGCGCGATGAACATCGTCGGCACGCCATAAACCGAAGTACAGCGCTCCTGTTCGATCGCCAGTAGTCCTTCCTCGGCCCGAAACGACTCGTGCGGAACAATCATCGCGGAACCATGCACCGCGCACGCCAGCGTGCCCAAAACACAACCAAAGCAGTGGTAGAACGGCACGTTGATACAGACCCGATCGCGGGCGCAGAGCCGCTGGCAGTCCCCCACGTGAAACGCGTTCATCACGATATTGCGATGACTGAGGGTGGCCCCTTTGGGAAATCCTGTGGTGCCCGAGGTGTACTGCACGTTGATCGCGTCGTCGGCATGAAGTTCCCGTTCCCGAACCTCCAGCGTCTCCGCGGAAATTGACTCTCCCAATCGCACAAAGTCCTGCCAGTCCCGGATTCCCTCAGGGGCCGACTCGGTGAGGGCGACCACTTGGCGCAGCTTCGGAAACGCCGGCGATTTGACGGCTCCGCCAACGGTATCCGCCAGTTCCGGAATCGCCTCCTTGAGCATCTCGAAGTAGTCGGACGTCCGAAATTTATCGACCAGAAACAGCGCCGCCGCCTCAGATTGCTTCAGCACATAGGCCAGCTCATGAGTGCGGTAGGCGGGGTTCACCGTCACCAGCACCACGCCCACCCGGGCGGCGGCGAATTGCAGTTCCACCCAGTGGGGCCAGTTCGTCGCCCACAGGCCCAGGTGTTCCCCCTTCTCCAGCCCGCCAGGTCGCCCGGTATTCAAACTGCGGTGCCACCAACGCATCGTAATCGGGAAAACGACGCGCAGTTTGGCGAAGCACTTGGCCGATGGTCAAACCATCGACCCACGGACGATCGAGCGAATCCATGGCGATCTCCAAAGCGACGAGCGACGACACGCAGTGGGAAAACGGACTCTCCGGCGGTCTCGACATTCTGGCGATACCCCGGTGCAATTGGTAGTTTGCCGTTCGATGTCGCGCTCAGCGTCGATTGCCCCCTCTCCTCCATAACCGAGTTCCCCGCCGTGGCCCGCTATTTCAAATACAAGTCCCCGGCCGATCTTGCCGCCGACGCGGCCGCGCTCGGAAGTTCGCTCGTCGTCTCGGACGATCTGTCGCCTCTGTTTCAACCACTTTCCATCGGCAGCCGGGTGGTGGGAAATCGGCTGCTGGTTCAGCCGATGGAGGGCTGCGACGGCACGCTCGCCGGTGAGCCGGATGTATTGACCTATCGCCGGTTCCAACGATTTGGTGCCGGCGGGGCGAAGGTGATCTGGGGGGAGGCGACCGCCATTTCCCCGGAAGGCCGGGCCAACACCCGGCAATTGCTCATCAACGAACACAACGCCCCCGCACTGCGGACAATGCTCGACGGTTGCCGGTCGGCGCATCGCGAGGCGTGCGGCGACGATTCCGATCTACTCGTCGGTTTGCAGCTCACCCATTCGGGCCGCTACAGCGTCCCGAAACCGAGTTTGGCGACGCACGATCCGTTACTCGACCCGCTCACCCTCGATAAATCGACCGGCCGGCGTGTCGACGCGAGTTTCCCACTCCTCACCGATGACGACCTCAAGCGGATTGAAGATCAATACGTCGCCGCCGCGCGGCGGGCGTTCCAAATCGGCTACGACTTTGTCGACATCAAGCAATGCCACCGCTATCTGCTGTCCGAAATGCTCGCGGCGAGGAATCGACCCGGTCCATTCGGCGGAAGTCTCGAAAACCGCTCACGGCTGGTTCTGAATGTCGTGGGACGCATCCGTTCCGAAATCCCCGGACTGATCATCGCCACGCGCATGAACTGCTACGACGGGATTCCTTATCGTGGGGAAGGAACCGGCGACGACTTCATCGGCAAACCGTGCCCCCATGAGTTCCCGCTGGCGTGCGCCTTCGGGACCGATCCTATGAACCATCTCCGCGAGGATCTGACAGAGCCGATCGAATTGGCGCGACGTCTGGCGTCGGCTGGCGTTTCGATGATCAACGTGACGATGGGAAATCCGTATTCCAATCCGCACGTGGTGCGACCGGCCGAATTTCCTCCGGTCGATGGATACCACGCCCCCGAACATCCGTTTATCGGTGTCTTGCGACATTTCCGCATTGCCGCCGCGATTCAGCAGGCGGTGGCCAACGTTCCCGTCGTGGGGAGCGGCTATAGTTGGTTGCAGGATTTCGCCCCGCAGGCGGCGGCGGCCAACGTGGCGGCAGGTCGCGTCGCGCTCGCCGGTTTCGGGCGGGCGACACTCTCGCATCCCGAATTCGCCCGAGCCCTCGCCGAGACCGGTCGACTGGACCGAAAACGGGTCTGCCGAACGTTCTCGTACTGCACCGGTTTGGTGCGGGCCAAGGAGAATGAACTTGGTCAGTACCCCACCGGTTGCCCCCCGTTTGACAAGGAGGTCTATGGGCCGATCTGGGAAGAGGTCGAGGGTCGACGGAGTCGCTGATTCCCGCCGCCCGAGGAATCCTGTCCATCCTCTTCATCCCTTTCATCCTGTCTAAGAATTCTTCCGATCCGCGTCGTGTGGTCGCGCG
>JAPLOC010001312.1 GCA_026692825.1 Planctomycetota bacterium
CCAGAATCACATCCTTGCCCCGGGCATTCTCGATCGGCCAACTGGTTCCATAGGGACCGCGCAGACCCAGCGTCGCTCCCACCGAGAGTTTCGCTAGCGCCGCCGTCACGTTGCCCGCTTTGCGAATGGTATGCGCGAGTGTCCCGTGTTGGGCCGGATCGCCGCTGATCGAGATCGCGACCTCCCCCACACCGGGCAGGTACAGCATGTTGAACTGGCCGGGGAGAAAGCGAAATCTCGCTCCTTTTTCACCGTCGAGGAATTCCAGATCGTACGTGGCGACATCGGTGATTTCCGGCCGAATCGCCTGGATTCGCACCGTGGATGGCACCCACGGATTCACCCCCACGGGGCGGGGGGC
This sequence comes from Planctomycetota bacterium, assembly GCA_026692825.1. GTDB lineage: Bacteria > Planctomycetota > Planctomycetia > Planctomycetales > Planctomycetaceae > UBA10511. The sequence goes on from JAPLOC010001312.1 coordinate 362, forward strand.
GATGGAAGGGTGCGATGTGTCGATCATACAGCGGCCTCCGAACGCAGGGCGGCGACTTCCACCGTCAAGTCGATTCCGACCGGACACCAGGTGATACAGCGACCACATCCCACACAGCCCGATTGGCCGAACTGGTCGATCCACGACGCCAGTTTATGCGTCAGCCATTGACGATAGCGGGAACGTACGTCGTTACGGATGACTCCGCCGTTCATGTAGCTGAAATCGAGGTTGAAGCAAGAATCCCAGCGACGCTCGCGCTCGACATGCTCGCCGGCCAGGTCTCCCACATCCACTACGGAACTGCAGAAACAGGTGGGGCAGACCATGGTGCAGTTGGTACACGACAGACAGCGCTCGGCGACATCGGCCCAGTGCGGGTGATTCAGGTTCTTCAAAAGCAGATCGCGAATGTCGGTGGTGTCGAGTTGCTTCGTCACCTGCTGTTCCGCACGTTCCCGTCCCGCGCGGGCCGCCGCCTGTTCCTCCGCGACCGCCTGTCGCAGTGGCAACTGCTCGGCGAGGGCGCGACCGCGCATCGAACCGACCACGACGGTGAAGCCCTCGGCGGTCTCGGTCAGGGCGAGGTCAAAACCACTCCGACACTCCGGCCCGGTTTTCATCGAAGTGCAGAAGCAGGTCGCCGCCGCCTGGGTGCAGTTGACGGCGATAATCACCGCCTCTTCGCGTCGCGACTGATAAATCGGGTCGACATACGGACCTTCGAGAAACACGCGATCCTGCACCCGCAGCGCCGCCAGTTCGCAGGCGCGAACGCCAAGAAACGCGTATTTCGGAGTCGGTCCGGGATGGCCGCGCATTTCCCAGCCTTGCGGAGTCTGGTCGGCGACGGCGATTGTGGTCACCGGGGGGAAGAGGTAGCGTTTCCAGGAATGGGGTCCGACGACGAATCCGAAATACGCGTCGTCGTCCCGCCGTTCGAGTCGATACTGCCCGGGTTGTTGACTGTCGGTCCAGCCGCGTGGGAGATCGTCGACCGATTGGATTTCGGTGTAGACGATCGCCCCCTGGTCAATTTTCGGGCCGATGACCTGGTGTCCCTCCGCGGCGAGCNNNNAAGAGCCGGTCATCCAGAGCCGACGTGTCGGCCGAGTTGGTGTGGGTGGTCGTGATGGACATCAAACCTTCGCTCCTGGCACCGGCGGGATCATCGGTGCCTCATGCGAGTACAGGTCGAGCAGTTGCAGCCGGGTTGCCGTCAGTCGTTTGGCGACTGCCCAGGCGAGGCGCTGCATGAGCCGATAGCCCACTTCGTGGTTGCGTTCGCACAACTCGGCGACATCGACGGCGGCGAAAGAAATCAAGCGTGTCGGAGCGAGCGTTCGGGCGGTCGCGGTCGACTGTGCCCAGCCGACCACGCCCGACCACCCGAGCAATTCACCCCGTCCCACAGTCAACAGTCGAACGGCTCCCCGCGCGGGAACGCTCATTTCCAAGGCGACTTGTCCCCCGGCGACGATATGGATTCCGACCGCGGGTTCGCCTTCGCGAAACAGCACCGTACCCGAAGGATGATCGACGACCCGGGCGATCGCCGCTAGTTCGGCGACTACATGATGAGGCCACCCCCCCGAGAGTTCTAAATGCCGCATCTCGGCGGCGACCGCGTCGCGAGTCGAGGGAATCTCTGGGACGCATCGGTCGAAACCGCTCATCGAGTCCACTCCGCTGCAAGGCCTGCCCGTCAGTCAAACAACACACGACGCGGAATGGGGGGCATTCATCCACGGTGCGGTGACTGTCATTGATCAGCTTACCGTGGGGGATCCGAAACGTCTATTGAGAATTTCGGGTGAACGAGACATCGCTCCGACAAGGGTTCGCAGCCACAGTTACCGCGACCGTTTCGGTCGGAGTGTTTTTCGAAGCATAGATTTCCCTCTCGAAACGCTACATCCGTTTGATGAACGATGCCTTTCCATCGCCGTCCGAGAAGTAGTCTGGAATGTGGGCAACTTCGGAATACCCATGTTTGCGGTAGAACTGACGGGTTCGCTCAAAACTCGACTTGTCGCTCGTCTCAATCAACAGAAGTCGCCCATTCATTTCTCGCACCGCGTCTTCGACTGCCTGCAGCATTCGAGAACCGATCCCCTGACGATGGCGAGCGGCATCGACAGCAATCATCAGCAATTCCCAAACCTTATCCGTGAATTCCCTCGGACAAAAATAAGCGACCCCCAGCAACATGCCCCCCTCATCGCACGTCAGGATTTGGTGACCACCCCCAACCTTTGTAGCGTGATAGTCATCCAGCATTTCCTGAATGGCCCCCAATTCTTCCGTCTGGAATAGCCCGCTGCTGCCAGATAAGGCGACTAGTGACGGCGTGTCCGCGGGGGAGACGGGACGGATCGAATACGCTCGCGGTCGGGGTTCATCATCCTTCTTCACGTTGATCTCCTAGCCAAGACGTCTGTCGGACAGCCAGAGTTATTGGCATTGAACGACCTCTTCACGATCAGTTGTCCCCGCAGGGCATTCGCATAGAATATAAGTTGAACCGGAGCGTTCTACTGAGGAACACGAGACAACCATGCCCCCGCGCAAGACAGACAAGAAGTCCACGCCCACACCCCGGAAGCCGGCCAAACGAGCGGTCACACAAGGAGATGGTGCCACCACACTTCCGGAATCCATGCTCACCGGCAAAGCCAGTCCCGCGAAAGCAGCGGATGGTGACAAGCCGGCCCTGGCGTACATCGCAAGCCTGCCGCAGCCGCAGCGCGGCATCGCCGAGCGAGTCGATGCCCTGGCGGCCAAGACGCTGCCCGGACTGCAGCGCTCCGTGAAGTGGGGCATGGCGTACTATGGCGTCGGCGATGGCTGGTGTTTCTGTTGCGGCGGTTTCGCGGGGCACGTCAAGCTCATGTTCGTGAATGGCGCGACGCTGGTTCCGGTACCACCGGTGACCCCGGTGGCGATGGGGAAGTCAACACGGGGCGTGGAGCTGACATCGGTTGATGAACTTGACGAGCGCCAAATCGCGGCGTGGATGACACAGATTACGTCGGTGCCTGGTGTCGGCGGAAAGAAGAAATCGGTCCAGCGCCCGACTTGACTACGACAAGGTTGATCCCCAACCAGGCACGTGACGAGTCCGTCAGCTCGGCATGTCGGGAGCGACCGGTCGATCCGCCTCGGCGGAATCGCGACTCTCGACACGCGTTTCGGTGGCGACATCTTCGGGTTGCAATTCGTCCCGTTCAGTCCGAATCTCGGCGGAAGGGGCACTTCCCTGCGTACGATCCACCGGACGCGGTCCTTCCGATCCCGGTTCCCCATCCGGCCGTTGGGGACGGTTCCCTCCATTCTCGCCGTCAGGCTGCCGACTTCGACGACCGGCGGCACCTCGCCGGGGAATCGCGTTCGGAAAAGAACCCGCATTCGGTCCCCGACTGGCATCCGGGCCACGATCGTTGCCTGGACCACGCCGTCCATCCGGTCCGGGATTTCCCTGAGGACCACCGTTTCCACCAGGACCGCGATCATTCCCTGGCCCGCGATTCGAATCCGGGCCACGACCAAAGTTGGGACCAAAATCCCCACCGGGTCCACGGTTGCCGTCTGGACCACGCCGACCGTCTGGTCCGGGATTTCCCTGAGGACCACCGTTTTCACCCGGACCACGATCATTCCCCGGGCCGCGATTCGCATCTGGGCCACGGCCGAAGTCGGGACCGAAGTTTCCCCCGGGTCCTCGGTGACCATCCGGACCAAACCCAGGTCGAGCCAGGCGAAAGTCCTGACCGGGAGGACCGCCAAAACCGGGACCGAACGGTCGGCGGGTGAATTGCGGACGTGCTGTCTCTGGGCGGTTGTGTTGCCAGCCCATCGGCGGTCCATTTCGTCGCGCGAATGGCGGACCTCCCATGGGGCCTCTCATTCCTGGAGGGCTTTGACGGTCCCGGCCCGCGAAGCCTCGGTTCCGCGGCCCCCGTTGCCGCTGACCTGGCTGCGACCGATTCCGTTCCGATTGCCCCCGACCGACGCCACCGCCGCCACGCATTTCATCCCGTGTCACCCGGCCATCACGATTCCGGTCCAGATGCCAGAGCGCCTCCGCCGCCCTTTGGATTTCGTCGGCCGACAGTTCGCCATCGCCATTGCGATCGAGCGCGTCGATCAGCGCGGGGCGACCGCGTCCTCCCGACCGTTCCGAATCGGGACGCGGACCATTCTCGACATTCCGTGGCCGTCCCGGCCCTCTCCCCCCCGGGCCACGATTTCCCCCCCCTCCCCACGGCCCCTGAGCCCAGGCGCCGGCGGGAACAAGCAACGCTCCTAAAGCGACAATGACGAGCGCACGATGTCGCAGCATGTGTGGTATCCTTCGATGCAAATGGAACTCCCCCATGAACATTGAACACCGTTGCCCCCGGGCAGGATTCGCACTGGTTTGCCGATAGACGCTGATGTCGGGCGAACGGTACAATCGGACCGCGAAGTAAACCAGGCGATCGCTCGCTGTGGAAACATGGCGGGAGGAAAGTCCGGGCTCCACAGGACGCCGTGGTGGGTAACCCCCACCGTCCGCGAGGACCGGGAAAGTGCCACAGAAAACAAACCGCCACGGTGTCCGATGACTGCGCGTGCAGAATCGGAGGTCGTGGTAAGGGTGAAAAGGTGCGGTAAGAGCGCAC
>JAPLOC010001313.1 GCA_026692825.1 Planctomycetota bacterium
CTTGCTCACCGGGATGCCCCCGCTTCCCACCGGTTCGAAGTACACCGACTGGCCCCACATCGGTTCTGTTTTGGCCAGGCTGGGGCGCGGCCGCGATCCCTTGCCTCCGTTTGTCTCGATGCGTCCCAAGCTGCCGGGGGATGTTCCCCGTTTCGTTGAAGAGAGCCGGGGACAATGGGCAGGTTGGCTTGGCCAAAATTTCGACCCGCTGATCATCGACGACAACCCGAATGAACCCGGTTACCGCGTGGGAGAATTCGACCGACCCGCCGATGTTTCCGTCAGTCGGCTCGACGATCGCAAAGCGCTGCTGCGGGAAATCGACCTGCAACTGCGGGGGGCCGACTCCCCCGGTTCCGTGGGAGTGATGGATCGACATTACCGCCGCAGTTTCGATCTCATCAATTCCGCCGTCAGTCAGGGTGCGTTCGACTTGGCCGCCGAGTCTCCCGAGATGCGGGCTCGCTATGGCCTTAACCCCCATGGACAATCGGTCCTGCAGGCCCGGCGGTTGATCGAGCATGGAGTGCCACTGGTGACGGTCTTCTGGCCGAACGACGGGATCAAAAACGTGTCAGTCTACTGGGACACCCACAGTCGGAATTTCATTGACCTGAAAGATCGGCTGATGCCCCCGGCGGATCTGGCATTTTCCACGCTGCTCGACGATCTGGAGGAACGGGGGTTATTGGAGGAAACGCTGGTGCTGTGGACCGGGGAATTCGGACGGACACCCAAGATCGGTCAGGTGAACAGCGACGCCGGCGCGGGGCGCGACGGTCGCGATCATTGGCCCAACGTGTTCACCAGCGTTCTCGCGGGAGGAGGAACCCGGGGGGGCGTGGTGTATGGCGCGTCCGACCGGTACGCCGCCTATCCCACGGTGAATCCCGTGCCCCCCGTCGATTTGATCTCAACCGTGTATCATTGTCTGGGTGTCCCCCCCGGATTGATTCTCAACGACGCCGGCAATCGTCCGCAGGTCGTCTGTCCGGGGACACCCATCGCCGACGTGTTGACGTAGTGCCTCATTCGGCCGGTGCGGGGTCCGTCGGCGATTCATGCGCCCAGAAGTGGCTCAATGTCTGACGGAGCGCGATCCGCTCGCGTTCGCCCGGAAACTGGCTCAGAATCCGTTCCCGGGCGGCGCGCTCCATCGCCTCACGTCGATCCCTGGGCAGTGACAGTCCCATCAGCAGCACGTCACTCAGGCGATCGAGTTCCATGCGGGGGACCATGAAACCGGTCTTGCCCTGTTCGATCACTTCGGGCAATCCTCCCGCGTCACTGGCGACCACGATCTTGCCGCACGCCATCGCTTCCAAGACCGCGTTGGGAAGTCCGTCCCACATGGAGGGCTGCAGGAAGAGATCGCACAGGTGCAGGTGGCGGGCGACCTCCCGGGGATCCTCCAGATGGCCGGTGATCAGAATCCGCGCGCGGGCGTCTGGATCCTCCGCCGCGAACGACGCGAGCAGCGCCTGATCGCGGATGCGGACCTCCCCAATCACCAGCAGGCACGCCGGCCGAATGGCGCGGACTTCCCGAAACGCCTGCAGCATCGGAACCAGTCCTTTTTTGTGCCGAAGTTCGCCACTGAAGCACAATACCGCTTCCTCAGGCAAAATCCCCAAGGCGACCCGCAGCGCGGGGTCGGGGGGGGACGGGTGGAACAGTTCGAAATCCACACTGTTCGGAACGACCACGACCGGCCGACTTTGTCCCGCGAGGAGGCGGACTTTGCGAGCCAGATCTTCCGAAACCGCGGTGACGCAGTCGGCCCGTTCCAGCGTCCAGGTGAGTCGCGCGAAGTCCCCCGGAGGAAACATCAGCATGTCGACATCATTGCCCCGCGCGCTCACGGTCGCGGGGATCCCGACCGAGCCGGCGAACAGCACGCCGAGGAAGCCTGCAGGAAACAGATAGTGCCCCCAGACGGCGTCCAACGGATGCTGGCGATGGATCGCCTCGACCAGCGTCATCGTATGCTGCAGCGAGTAGTCGAGATTCGCAAACAACCCCAGACGGTGGACCACGACTTCCGCCGCGGACTCGGACGTAGCGCGGACGACTCGGGTTTCCAGTTGGCCCGCAGGCAGGCCGCGCGTCCAGGCGAGAACCTCGACCTCAACACCCAAGCGGGCGATCTCCGCCGCCGTGCGCGCCGCGCTCCGCGCGACTCCCCCCACATCAGGGGCGAACCGCTCGGTGATGAATAACAGGCGCTTGCCCGAAAACATCTCGGCCGTTGCTGGCTCGCGGACCATCACTCCGATTTTTCGTCGTCCGGATCGTTTGCCCGTTTCCGCAGCTTACGCGCCTCGTTCGGAATCGGCAACTCGACCGGGACGAGGACGTTGTCTCTACGGACAACCATTTTCAGAATCTCGCCCGGCTCCAGTCGCCCCAATCCCTCGTTCAACATTCGGACCGACTGAATGAGCTGATCATTCACAAACAGGACGAGATCGTTGGCACGTAACTTCGCGTCGGCGGCTGAGGTATTGGGGATCACCGCGTCAACGAACGCGGGGGTCCGAAAGATCACATCCGGAACCATCACCAGTCCAAAATCGATCGGCAGAAAGCGGGCCTGCGCGGTGGCCGACTCCAGCGGATTCGTTTTCGGGGTGAACCGACCGGAAATGATGTCCTGGATCGGAACCTTCAGCTCGGCGATCGGAATCGCATAGTTCATCCAGGTGTTGCTCTGCGCGTTACGGAGTTCTTTTCCGATCATTCCCGCGAGCGCCCCGTCGCGCGTCGTGATGACTCCTCCCCCCGAGCCTGGGTTGTTGGTGATCGCATCGATCACCAGAACCGGGCCACTGTAGGCGGAATCAAACACGCCCCGCCTTGCGACCAGTCGGGTTCGGGCGGCAACCACTCCATGCATCACGGAAACCGGCTCATCGCCGGCCGCCACCTTGAACATATTGCTGAACGACAGCACCCGCGCCCCCACTGCCGGCGTCACCGCCTCTTCGAGGTCGAAGTAAGGCAAATCCTCGGCGTCGATTTTCAAGACCGCCAAATCGAGTTGCGGCTCAGCCCCCACAATTTTTCCACTGAACCTCCGGCCGTCGTGCAAAACGACCGTCACTTCCTGCTCGTCGAGAACGTGGCTCCACGTGGTCACGATGTGACCCTGGGGAGTCACGAGAAAGCCGGAACTGTAGGCAAACAGATTCTTCATGCGCCCCGCGCCGAAGATCTTCACCACCCGCCTTGAGGACTGCTCGATCACCCGGTTGCTGCGCGTGGCCACCGGGTTGTTGGCTTTCGCGTTCTCGGGAGCCTCTTCGGGCGCTGCCGCCTGTTGCGCGACGGCGGTCATCGAACCGGCCACCGACGTGGCGAAGACCAGTCCGATCCGCAGCATCGTGTGGAAGTTGAAGTGCCGTTCAGCGGTCATGTTTCGGTTCGGGAAGGAACTCAGGAATCTGGTCAGGTGGACGGGGTCGGTCGCGAGTAAAAATCAAGGTGTGGCCAATGCCGCTTCCTTGAGTTGGAACCGTCCGTATTCGCGGTCCCCATGATGAACGGTGATTTGCTGGGGAAGTCGGCGCTCACCAACGTTCATCAACCCATCAAACCTCAGTTCACACGGATCGACATCATCGTCTCGCTCGGTGTCGCTCCCGACCAGCGCTCCGGTTCCCTTATCGAACAGGAAGCGGGTGCGGGCCGAATAGCGTTCGGCATAAACGACATCGACCAATGGGCCAGTTCCGTCCAGGGGCTCGCTTCCCGCGTAATAGCACTCGCTGAATCCTTCCGGACCGTGAACCAGGAGCCAACGCACATGCGATAGCGCCAGCAGCAGCCCCCCCGTTCCGGGAGGCTCGTCCTCATACTTCGCCTCGGCGGTCGTCTCCTGCGCGAACGCCTGCTTGCCGCCATCGAGAATCAGACCGACGATGTTGTCGGAGATGGTGAAGTCGGCGGAGACGTCGGCGGCAATGGCGTGCGTCTTCAACTTCCACGCGCCGGCAGCCCCTTTGAAATCGCCCCACGCCGAGAGCCGCCCCAGCACGCGGGTCCGCTCGATCTGGTTGAAGTAGTAGTTGGCAAAGCCCGGGCGCTCCACCAGAAACTTGGCGTACTGTTCGGGAGGCTTCGGCTTCGGTTTCTGCGGTGGCTTGGCATTCGGCCGCGGTCCCCCCGGCTTCTTTTTCCCCTTGTCTTTGTCGTCGGGGCCGGGTTGGTCGGCGGGGCGGTCGGGTGGAGTCAACGTCAGTTCCGACTGCCGATGCAGACCCCGCAGACGAACCAGAATCTCGCTCTTGCGTCCCTCGCGGCGATAAACCAGCGGCAGCTTCCATCCCTTGGGATAAATCCCCAGGATGTTCTTGAACTGATTGACGCTACGAATCGGGCGGCCCGCGAAGGAGGCGATTTCATCGTCGGCCCGCAGTCCGCGACGGAACGCCTCGCTGGCGTCGAGGATGTTCGACACGATGACGGCTCCGTCTTCCTTGGAAACGACCGCCGCCCCCAGCGTGGCATGATCGACAATCAATCCACCGCGGAGGTGATCGAGAAAATTCTTGATCTGGTTGATGGAGATCGCATAACCCGCTCCGGAGTTCACCCGGCCGCGCTTTTCGAACGAACCGCGACCGTTGATACCAACCAGTTCACCATCAGAATTGAACAGCGGACCGCCAGAGTTTCCCGGGTTGATCGACGCGTCGACCTGAATGCAGTCGGTATATTCCAGAAACGTGCCTGCGGGACCTTGGTACCGATGAACGCCACTGACGATTCCAAATGTCACCGTGGGAGAAAAATCGGTCGCGAGCAGAAATGGATTTCCCATGGCGAACGCGGCATCGCCGGCGGCGAGCTGGTCGCTGTCACCCAGTGTAGCGACCGGAAAGTCGTCCCGGCCGAAGAGCTTCACCAGGGCGACATCCCCCGTCGGATCGATCCCGACAATCACTGCGTCGTAAAGAACGCCGTCGTTGAGGCCGCACTTCATGAAGTCGCCGGCACCACTCGTCACGTGGAAATTCGTGAGCGCATAGCCGTCACGCGTGATCAACACTCCCGAACCACCACCGCCACCACCGGGTCCAAAAATCGCGACCACCGACGGGGCACACTTGTTGACAACGTCAACGCGCGCTTTTTGTGCCGCCAGAACAGCGTCGTCGGCCCCCTTCGACTCTCCCCAGGCGACAGCCAGTGTCAGCAGAGCCCAAGCCATAACGCGGAGGGGGCGCA
>JAPLOC010001314.1 GCA_026692825.1 Planctomycetota bacterium
CCTGGTACACACCGATCACTTCCCAGGCGTTTTGCACGCGTGGCTCGAATGTGATCGAGACGTGGCGACCGCCCGCCGTGTGCCGGATGCGGAAGGGAGGATCGACATCCTCGGCAAGTTGAGACCGAACGGCGGCGACCGCGCGGGCGACGAAGCCATCGTCGGTCATGCCAATGACCTTGAACATGAACTGACACGGGAAAGAATGCGTCTCTTCAAGCAGTTCGACCGAGGGGAGCATGTTCATGGGGGCGGTCCTGGAGGGAAATCTAAAAATCCCGGCCGTGCGAAAGCTGGTCTCACGACTGGGGGTCGGGGCACCAGGGTTTGATGTCGTGAATAAGGAGGGGGGTGCGAAATTCTGGCGAGACATCTCAAATTCCACGGCACCCTCGTCTCATCGGACTACCCGATTTTGGCCGCTTTTCGGAAAGAGGTCCAGGAGTGCGTCCCGAAACTCATCCAATTGCAATGACGTCCGAAAGTACGGACTTTCGCGCAATCGCAGCATGCCGGTGGATCAGTTTCATTTCTTCGCACGAGATCTTGTGGAGGACATCCAATAGAGCCGATCGTAACGTGGGCATCAGGTTCATTTTCATCGGATCGCTTGCATGACGCGAGTCAAGATGGCGTCTTGAACCTGCTCCGCAGTTTCTCGGTCGCGCTGATCGCCACGCATCAACTCAAGATATGTTTGCACACACGACGCCCAGCGAAATCCATCGGTCTCGACGGCATCGAAGAACACCGGGTGTTCACTCGTTTCCACCAATTCGAGATTGGCGAAGCGATCGGTCTGTTTCGCCTCGAGAAGCGGCAGCAGTTTGGACGCGTCGGGGCAGTAGACCGACAATTTTTCTTCCCGCTGCATGACAGCGTATTTCGCAACCGAAGAGAGTCCGGTCGCCATGACCGGGATCCTGGCTCGTTGGGCGCATTCCGCAATCCAAATGGGCAGCCTTTCAAAAGGGATGTTCACCTTAAGGCGAGTTCGTGTCGAAACAGTCGGCGGCGTGTCGTTCTGCGTCAAAAGTTCCAGTAATTTCGCTGGCTGCAATAGCCGAATCTGTGGCCGACGCTCAATAATCAGATCTTCTTCCAATTGTTTGAGTGCCTTGGAGACCGTTCCCAGAGTCATCGGGGTGGCTCGAGTGGCCTGCCCCAACAGGTTTCGTTGATTGACTTCGGTCAGCACCTCGGTCAGATCGCTGAATTGCGGTTGGGCCAGAAAGACTCGGGGTATCATAGAGGTGTTTCGCCGATAGATGTTCTTGATTGGCGCTCCACTGGTGAACTGGTTTGGCGCGCCGGTGCGATAAACTCGCAGTCGGTTGGGAACGATGACCACGCCGTTTCCACAGCAATCGACGCCACTGATCCCAGCCTTTTCCAGCTCGCCAATCTGGCTTTCGCGAAGGTACGGAACCAGAATCAACGGATAGCGGTCGCTGGGTAAACTCGCGGTCTGGCACCACAAAAGAGCATCCGCAAACACCTTTGGGGTCGACTGGGACTTGAATTCAACCAGGAATTCGGCTGACTGCTCGGCCCATTCTCCGCGAAGCTCAAAATCCCAAGTCGATTCCCGCGCGCCGACAGCACGGCTGGTGACGGACGGTTGTGTCGAGAGGAGCGTGAATCTCAGCGGCGCGAGCTTGATTTTCCCGGCGTTCAGCCAGTCGGGAATCATCGATTCGGTGGGGGGTTTCCTGTTTTTCATGGCTTTCTTGTTCAGGAAAGTTAATCCTAACCAGAAATTCTAGTCAAAACAACAGTGAAATACCAGAGGTTTCCTGTTTTGATAGAGTTTCCTGTTGTGGAAATCGGGTATTTTCAGGAAATAGCCAACTAGGGTGGGGAAGTAGGCCGGGGCCATCCGTCAGATAGCCCTGCAATCCAGGCCAGAAAATAATGGCCGCGTGAACACCAAATTAGATTTGTCCACATGCGCAATCTGCGCTATCGTTGCCCGAAACGGGCTGGATCAAGTTCGCCGGGTCGTGATTCGGTTCGGTTCCCGCAGTCACACCGAGCGGTCCGCGAAATTCCGTTCGACCTATCGCGGTTTCGCTGGGTTGGATACCATCCAGATGGAGTCTCAGTTGTGCCGGTCGTGAGGGCTGGCCACCGAGAGTGCGTCGCGTGTCTGGAAGTTGTTCCGACCCTGTTTTGAACACCCTCCGGACGGACGCGCCGGCCATCATGAAGGTGGCCTACCGCCAGGCGATCGCTGGTTCCTGATGTGGATCGGCCGGGTCTGGGGGAGCCTGCGATCGGTCCGGGTCGGACGCCGACGCAGGAGAGAACGTCGAACGATAGATTGTCGCCGCCGGGAACGGCCGTGGACGTCACGACGGTTCCTGACGATACGTTGTGTTGAGCGCGCCGCCCGCCGCGATTCAGCCTGCGAGGTTGGCAGCACGCATCGATTTACGATCGTTTCTCCGCCCCCCTGCACGTGGTGCCCGATGCCCGCGCGCCCGAACGACGCCTGCTCAGAAGCCCGTCGGCAAGCCGAACTGGTGGTAGCGCGCATTGCGCGGTGCCATGATGTGGCCCCATATGACCTGGGCCTGGTCCAATCCCAGCGCTCGGGCCATCTGTTCGCGCTCTTCCGGGCTGGGGAGCCAGCGCCCCTCGACGATCGCCGCGACGCGGTCGAGGGTCAGGCCGGCTCGGTCGGCGACTTCTTCGAGCGACAGCGTCGATTGTTCAAACAGCAGATCAATGGTCTGGGGGGCCATGGTGTCTCGCGTCGTGATCTGGGGCATCCGCGTGTACTGAGCCGGCGCTGGAAACCGGACCGGCAATCGAAACCGGGCCGGCACTCTGTTTTCTGGCAACTTTCTTCCAGGCAAACGGCCTGTTTGGGCCGCCATTCGCACTTCGCGGGGCGGCGCGTCTGACGTTTCTTTTACTTTACCACACTTCACTTCCGGGAGCATTTCCACCATGACGACCCAGACCCTCGAGCGCCCCGCCCTGCAACAACAGCGAGCCACGCCTCCGGAAGACGCTCCTTATCCTGGTGTCCCGACGACATGCGACGGGGCCGAAGCGGTAGTCTGGGTCGAGACGGCGGTCTGCCAGGGTTCGGGCGCGTTCCCGATCACCAGCTCGACCACCATGGGAGGCGGGTTTAATGCCGCCGTCATGAACGGCATTCCCAACCTGTGGGGCGACCAACTGATCTTTGTCGAACCCGAAAGCGAACACTCGGCGGCCACCTTCTGCGAAGGGTTCGCGCTCGCTGGCGGTCGCGTCACGAACTTCACCTCTGGTCAGGGACTGATCCTGATGAAAGAGGTGTTGTACACAATTTCCGGGAAGCGGCTCCCCATCGTGTTCAACATCGGTGCCCGGGCGCTGACTAGCCAGGGACTGAACGTTCACGCCGGCCATGACGACGTGATGTCGGTCGCCGACGTGGGCTGGGGAATGCTCTTCGCCCGCAACGCCCAGGAGGCGGGGGATTTGTGCCTCATTTCTCGCCGGGCCGCAGAAGCGTCGCACACTCCGTTCATGAATGTCCAGGACGGGTTCCTCACCACTCACACAGTTGAGTCGGTGCGGTTGCCAGAAAAGGAGTTCATGAAGGCGTACATTGGGAAGCCGGAGGATAAACTCAGCAACCTGATGGACCCGGCGAATCCGCTGATGTCGGGCGTGGTGCAGAACCAGGACTCCTACATGAAGGGCAAGCTCGCCCAGCGTGAGTACTACGCCACCGTGAAGCCCGCGCCCGCCGAGGCGTTCGCCGAGTTCAAACGCCAGACGGGTCGCAGCTACGACTTCGTCGAACCGTACCGTTGTGAAGATGCCGACTACATTTTGGTGGGGATGGGGTCGTACATGGAAACCGCCCGGGCGACGGTTGACTGGCTGCGTGAGAATCGCGGCATGGCGGTTGGATGTCTCAACATCTGCTGTTTCCGTCCGTTCCCCAGTGAGGAGATTATCGCCGCCCTGTCGAGTGCCGACGCCGTCACAGTGATCGAACGCATGGACGACCCGCTCTCCACGACGGGGAACCACTTGACCCGCGAAGTGAAGGCGGCGTTCGTCGACGCCTTGCTCGGTCAGGCGGGTGTGTCGAAGATCCCCGCGATTCCCCGCGTTTACAACTGTGCGGCCGGGCTGGGTAGCCGGGATGTCCGTCCGGGAGATCTCATCGCGGCGTTCGAGAACATGCGCGATGGTGGTCGCGATTTCTTCTCACTGGGGATCAAGCACGCGACCGCGTTGCCCGCACGGGAAGATCCGGATCTGCGGCCGCACGGCGGGTACTCGATGCGCGGGCACTCGGTCGGTGGGTTCGGCTCGGTGACGACGAATAAGGTCATCGCGACAATCGCCGGCCAGGTGTTTGGCAAGGACGTGCAGGCCTATCCGAAATACGGTTCGGAAAAGAAGGGACTGCCGACGACCTACTACCTGACGATCGCCGACTCGCACATTTTCACCCACAGCGAGCTGGAACGGGTCGATCTGGTGGTCCTCAACGACACGAACGCCCTGTTCAGCGGCAACCCGCTGGTCGGGTTGGTGGAAGGGGGGCGGATCTTCATGCAAAGTCCTCACACCGAGGCGGCCGATGTCTGGCGGCG
>JAPLOC010001315.1 GCA_026692825.1 Planctomycetota bacterium
CCATGCCTCCCGGCTCGCTCGAGCAGGTCGTGTTTCGCATGAATCTGCTGGGGCAGCTCGAGACGCGGGGGGTGCGTGTGTTGAATCCCGCCAAGGCGATCGAGTGTGCTGTCGACAAATACCTGACCACCGCACGCTTGCGGCAGGCGGGACTCCCGGTACCCGCGACCATTGTGTGCGAAACCGCCGACGCGGCACTCGCCGCGTTCGAACAACTCGGTGGAGATGTCGTCGTCAAGCCGTTGTTTGGTGCCGAGGGGCGGGGCATCGTCCGGGTGAGCGATCCCGACATGGCAGTCCGGGTGTTTCGGACGCTGGAGCGCATTCAGGCCGTGCTGTATTTGCAACGATTTGTGCCGCACGAGGGATATGACATTCGGGCGATGGTTCTGGATGGCGAGGTGATTGGCGGAATGCGGCGGAGCAATCCGAATGACTTTCGGACCAACGTTTCGAGGAGCGCGGTCGCGGAACCGTTTGAACTGACGGAAACGCAACGGGACTGGGCCGTGCGCGCGACGGCGGCGGTCGGTGCCAGCCTCGCGGGGGTCGATATTCTTTACGATCGTGACGGGACAGGCTACGTCATCGAAGTGAACGGCGTCCCCGGCTGGCAGGCGTTTCAACGGGCGACAGGAATTGACGTGGCGAGTCGTGTGATTGCGAGTCTGGAATCACACGGAAGATAGAAATCGGCACCAATTCAGTGTTCTGGAACCAAGTCCGCATCGTCAGCCGGCGTTCCCCAACCCGGCGGAACACCTGGGATCCGTTTTTCAACACCGGAATCGCGATCCAAGAGTTTCTTCAGGCCGGAACGCGTGTCTTCCGAATAGGCTGAGTCGTCCGATATCCTGCGGAGCGCTTCAATGGTTTCCGGAAGCAAACGATGTTCGTAATCCCAGAAAACATGAAACGCGACCAGCATCTCATAACTGCTTCCCGTCCCCGTGCATCGCTCAAACGCAGCCACACAGCGTCGTTGAACGGCCCTTCTTTCAGCGACTGTCTGACACCGATTGGCGGCAACACACGCCGGATGAACTTCCGCGACACAGCCTTCGGTACGCATTCGCTTCATCGACGAATTGAATTCGAATTCGAACACGATTCGATTGAAGTAGACCAGCGTTTAGGTTGCTGAGATTGCCACGACCGCACACGATGCCACAATCGAAATGGTCCGGCGACTCCATTTCGATCGGCCAACTCGTGAATCAGGATTCATCCGAAGGTCTCGGGACACCTGGGGGCTTTGAGAATCCGCGCAGGATCTCAGTGCTGGAATTGTACCTGGGGTCTCGGAGTCTCTGAAACTGTCCAAAATCGAAACCGTTTTTGTTGCTTGTTTCGCGGACGGTCGCCAGGGCGAGTGCCGAAGTGCGCCGTGGGGGCCAGCGGCATTCACCTCGCACGTCGACACCCATCGAGCCGTTTTTTTACAACGGCCCGCTTGGCGGCTGAAGTTGGGTGCCACGGCCAGCGAACGCAGCGAGTGGGCCGAGAGGCCGAACTGCGGAATGTGGTTGTGCAGCGGTGAGAGTGCGTACGACGGACGGAAAGAATTTGACAGGATGAGGAGGATGAAAGGGATGAACAGGATGGAGTTGCTCGCCATTCCTGCTCTCTGGCAAAGTGGCTGAGATCGCAATACTCCCAATCCCCAAGATCGACATTCGCCTCGGCAATCCTGTCGGCGACAAGGAAGGACGGACGGAAGGAATATTTCCGGTGCGGAATGCGGTCCGCTGCCTGATATCCACCCACCCCTATGGATCGCAAAATCACAGTTTTCGGTGCCAAACCCGGTGAACCCCTCACGAAAATTGCGGTTCCTCTTGTGTAAACAAGTCCACTTGAACTCTAGAGGAACCTGATCATGACCCCGTTGATCTCGACCTATGTCGCGTACCTGGTAATCACCATCGGCATCATGCTGTTCGTGTCCCACAAGTTGCGGGTTCACGGCCTGCCGATCCTGACCGATGGTCAGGAACAGCGGAAGCCGCTGATGGGTTCCTGGATCAGCTTGGTCCTGGTTGGCTTCAATCTCGCCACTCTCGGAATCATCAGCTACACACTGACGGTTCAGGCTAAAGTGGAATCCGCCGACAAGGCGATCGAAGTCCTGAGCCAGAAGGTCGGCGTGATCGTGATGCTGATCGCCGGCGTTCACTTCGTCCTGACCATCTCGTTCGGCATCATCCGTCGCGCGTACTACAGCAACACCGAAGACTTCAACGCCTGACAAGGGCGCGGCCCTTGACCCGGCCCGAGCTGCCGCTCGATGTTGGAATTGACCGCTCCCGATGGTCGCTCGGTTTCGGGAGCGCAGGGAGTGGAATGACGATGGATTCAGCCCCCGACTTTGCCGGGGTCTGTTGGTTCACGCTCAGTTCGGCGGGAATTTAGACTGGTTTCCTAGCCGCGCCCGTCAGGAAGCGGTCGATGGCTACCGCTTCCTGACGGACGCGGCTCTGCAAAAAAACGGTTGGAGTCCACAAGGAGTATTCGTCATGACGCCCCTTTCCGCCACCTATCTCGCGTACCTCGCGGTCTCAGCGTACATCACGATTGTGGTTGGGCATCAGTTGCACAAACATGGCCGGCCGTTTTTGCTGGAGGTGTTCATGCGAAACGCCACCCAGGCCGACGCGGTCAATCACCTGCTGCTGGTCGGGTACTACCTCACGAACGCCGCCCTCGTCACTCAGACAATGACCTGCCACGTTGAGGTCTCCACCTGGGACGACGTGCTTCCGGTTCTGAGTTCGAAGCTCGGCTGGGTCATGCTCGTTCTCGCCGGCATGCACTTCTTCAATCTGGCCGTGCTGTTCGGAGTCCGCCAGCGGATCTGGAACACTCCGA
>JAPLOC010001316.1 GCA_026692825.1 Planctomycetota bacterium
AGACATGTCGCCAGCAGGATCGTTCCGTCCTTGAGTTCGTCACCACGACCATCGAAGCCCGATTCCAGAACCAACCGGGCCCCTCGCTCCTCGCTGGCGCGTAAATCACACTCCCGCCGCAGGCGGGGTGTGAACGGTTACGCAGCACTTGCTGCGGGTGCGGCTGCTGCGACCTTCGAGGCGTTGATTCGTTATGGCCATTTTGGCCAGTTCCCAATGCATTTTCGATCGGAAGGGGGCAGCCCCGTACGAGATCTGATATCTCAAGGAGACTTCGTCGGGGATGCTGACCGGCAATCCATGGTACTGATTGACACGCCGATGGATGCGCTGTTGATTGAGTGCTATCGGCGAGGTGAGGAGCCGGGGGCATTGATCGCGGCTGCCGTCGCGTTACATTACGGTGCCAATCCGAATGTCCTGATCGACGGCCCGATTCTACTGACCCACGTATGCGCACAAGACGGAGCACGCGACTTCCTCGGAGTATTGCTGGATTTTGGCGCAGAAATTGACGCCGTTACCATGAAGGAGGATTGGACCGCACTGATGTGGGCCGCGGCAGAGGGGCGAATTGATGTAGTCCGACTGTTACTGGATTGCGGAGCAGAATGGGACCGAAAGAGCTGTTCCGGCGAGACGGCAGCGAGCGTAGCAGCGAAACATGGCCACGCCGACGTCGTGACGACGATCACCGAAGCCGCGGTAAAGGGCACCGACTGTCGCCCAACGTCCAATCCGAAAAATCCGTCAATCTCGTGAGCGACGAAAGCGCCATCCCCTGGGACCCCGCGCTCCGCCCAATTGCCGGCCGCCGACCACCGGACACGAGCCGTCGCTTCCACCCTGTCCCGCGAATCCGCCGGCGAATCCAGGACGTCAGCGTCAACCCGTTCGCGACGAGCCGGCGACCCTCCGCCGATAACCGCCGCTTTCCGCCTGGCAGCCCCCCTCACGTATCGGCCAACACGCGCTCTCCGCCGTTCGCACTCGCTGCACCCGATCCGATGATCCCCACCCGATTCTTCTGGCGGCGACAATCCCAATGCGGTAGAATCCGGCGAACACTCCAGCATCGGACGTCACCACGAAGCCCCCTGGCGACCCCGTCGCCCCCCCCCGACCCGGCGGACCGTTTCACTGCCGGAAGGGGGCTCGCTACTCTGGTCGTTTATTGGTGGAAAGCACTATGGAGCACAGGATCGGAACAGCGTCAATTCGACCCTGGGTTGCACCGGCGGTCACGGTTATCGTGTCGGTCGTCATTACCATTCTCGCGTGGCGCGTCGGCGCGATTGTCTACATTTTGACGGGACTGGGGTCGTTTGCAGGAATTATCAGCTCCAAGGAAACAAAGCTCATTCCGGTGCTTTTCAGAGCGGCCACCGGTGGAGCTGTTGGTGCCGCTTCGGGAGGGTGGATCGCCTTGTTGATCGAACCGCCAGAACACTGGCTACTAAGCCCTGTGACAGGAACACTCGTCTTCTTATGTTGTGGCGCGACTCTGGCGGTCCCGATTGCTCTGTTATGCTGTTTCTATACCAAAGTCCATTACGGGACCTGGAAGCGCCCAACGGGCGAATCGGCCCGAATTGTCGAGATCGTTTCTGTTTCGGTTGCAACGGCGATGGCCGCGGTGCTTCTCAGGCTAATGTAGACCGCGGGATGCACACTTGTTTCCACGGGGATCGCGCCCAGGGAGAACGGCTGAAGCGATGGTACGATTCGCTGAGTTCGACGCCAGCGGGACGGAGGGGAGTGCGGTCCACCACGCGGATCGAGCCCGGCCTCCCCGTCGCCCGGAAACCGCCCGACGCTCCCGTGGATCGCCAATCGCCGGCCCCAGCACCGGCCGCCGCTCCCCCACCTCTCGCCAGGGATCCGCCACCGGTCGCATCGCGTCGCCGTCGCACCCGGCCACAACACGATCTCGCGATCGTTGCCACGCGCCGCCGACAATCCCACGTAGGTCACGGCCTCGCACCTGCCGATCACTCCTCCGGCGCTCGGACCCATTCGATTCCCACCCGATTCTTCTGGCGGCGACAATTCCGGGACGGTAGAATCCTGTGAACGACGCCGGCACCGGACTTCACCGCGAAGCTCCCCGGCGACGCAGCGGCGTCCTGACCGCCCGGCCCGGCCGACCGTTCCAGTGCCTGTGGATGTTACCCTGGTTCCTTCTCAATGGCCTCACCAAATAGGGTTGCGGGATGTGTAATCGCATCTTACTTATTTGCTGATTGCATCGCTGGCACGGTTCGAGGTTGCATCAGTATTCGGGAGTTGTCCTTCGATTCTCACGCTACTGAATCGGCGTTCTTTGGAATCGCAATCGACATTGGACTTATGGTGATTACAACGTGGTCCCTTGTTGCGTGGACAAAGGAAAGACGCTTCAATCGGAAACTGCTGGCTGTCGGCACGGTGCTGCTTGTGTCTTCTTGTGGCTTAGATGTTATTGTGATTCAACGGGAAGCGACGGCGGGCGTCTGGTTAAGTGAATTCGGGTTTCGCAGCCTATTACTACCATTCAGACTTGTTTGGGGGATTCCATTTGTCGGAATTGCCGCAGTCCGGTTGTTGGAGTGGTAGTCAGCAGATTCGGTGACAGCGTCATTCACCGGGCGCGTAACCGTGAGTTTCGGATCGGCGTCAAAGTCGGTTACCATCCGACGCTTCCGCCCAGTCGCTGCCGCCAACCACCCGTTGGCCCATCTGGAGATTCGACGAACCCCCAGGACGGCAACCCCATCTCCACTGGCCGGCCACCCGCCGCCGACAATCCTCCCTGGCTCGCCCCAACACCACCATCGGCCACTGCCCGTTCCCCGGAATCCGCTCCCCGGAAGTCGACTACGAGCAGCAGCGCCAGCCAGCGGAACGATTCCCCTGCAATTCTTCTGGCGGCGGCAATTGCGGGACGGTAGAATCCCGAGAGCGACGCCAGCACCGTGCTTCACCGCGAAGCCCCTTGGCGACCCCGCCGCGTCCCACCGAACCGGCGGGCCGTTTCACTGCCTGAGGAAGCTCATTACTCTGGTTCATTCTGGATGGAAAGCGGGATGAAATGCGTAGGGAGCACAGAAGTCATATTCCGCCATTTTTGAGATGTGCCTTGTTTGTGTAGGACCTGAGGTCGATACCGTTTTGGCGTGTGTTCGACATCGCTACGATGCAAATCGCCGATTCCCAGGAGTGATTGGTTGGGGGCCCAGTTTTCTCTCTGGACCGAGTCGTGAATTCCAAGATGCGGTGACGAACGATCCCAGATTCTACCATTCACTGTTTCCTTGCCCACCGAACACCTAAGAACTTCATTGTACCAAAGTGTTCAACGACTCACATACATTTCACCGAATGCGCACAGCACCGATTCGAATCGTCAGCCATGTTTCATTCGTTGTGACATTGATATCAAGCATGGTAGTGATCCATACTCTTTTACTGAGCGTACGAAATCGGATGTCCATCGACGAATTCGTGCGATGGGCTCCAGGGTATAACTACGACGCCGAACTCCAGCGATTGAGTCTCAGATCGAACTCTCTCAGGGATCTCGATCGACTTAGCGGCAGTGCGCCGATTCGACGACTCATGATATGGAATAAGAGCGACCATCATTGGTCGGCGACAAATGACACTCAGGTCGCCACGCTTTTGAGGTTTCGCTTATTAGAAGAGATTGATCTGGAAGGGTGTCCTAATGTCACAGACCGATCAATGTCGCACTTTGCCAAGATGCATAAACTTCGGAAACTTGAATTGTCTTATACGTCAATTTCGGGTGAAGGCGTGCTGTGGCTGCGCCGCGTC
>JAPLOC010001317.1:0-4775 GCA_026692825.1 Planctomycetota bacterium
GAAATTGATTTTGGACGGCTACCTAAAAACCTTCCGTCACCCGGCGCTGGCCCCAACTACGTACTTCGTCACTCGCCGTGCCGACCGTCCGCGAAACAAGCAATAAAACGGTTTTGATGTTGGACGGGTTCTTAATGCCGAAAATGCCTGCGGCCGGTGAACACCATCGCCACCCCCAGTTCATTGCAGGCCGCGATGACGTCGGCGTCGTTCCGGCTGCCGCCCGGCTGAATCGCGGCGCGAACGCCCGCCTGGGCCGACAGAACCAACCCGTCGCGGAATGGGAAAAACGCGTCGGAGGCGACGACCGCACCGGTGCTGCGCCCTTCCGACTTGCGGGCCGCGATCATCACCGAATCGACCCGGCTCATTTGACCGGCCCCCACCCCCAGCACCGCGCCGTCTTTGGCGAAGACGATCGCGTTCGATTTCACATGCTTGCAAACTTTCCAGGAGAATCGCAGGTCGATCCACTCCTGTTCCGTCGGTGCCCGCTCGGTGACAACTTTCCACTCGGTTTCGGGATCCGGGACATCATCCGCCTGCTGTACGAGCAGCCCCCCGGAAACTCGGCGATAATCCCACATGCGCGGGCGTTCGTCGCGTAGCCCATGGCAGGTCAGCAGCCGAACGTTGGCCTTCCATTTTGGCCGGGTCGTCAACGCTTCCAGTGCCGCGGGTTCAAACGCGGGGGCGATAATCGCCTCGACGAACCGATCGGGAACGCAGAGCAATTCGGCGGTCGCCAGATCCACAGGGCGGTTGAAACCCAGGATTGAGCCGAATGCGCTGACCGGATCTCCCGCATAGGCGCGATCGAACGCATCGGACAGATTGCCAGAGATCGCGGCACCACATGGATTGTTGTGCTTCAGCACCACAGCCGCCGGCTCGCGAAACTCCCGCACAAGCTGCAACGCCGCGTCGAGATCGAGCAGGTTGTTGTACGACAGTTCTTTTCCATGGATCTGCTCGGCGGTCGCCAGTGTTCCCGCCGCCGGGTTAGGCTCGACGTAGAAGGCCGCCAGTTGCTGGGGGTTTTCACCATACCGCAATTGTTCGCCCCGCCGGGTGAACAGCGGCGCCATGGTTTGCGGGAACGTCTCGTTCGGGTGGCACGCGCGGTTGAGATAGTTCGCGATCGCGCGATCATAACGCGCCGTGGTTTCAAAGGCGGCCGCTGCCAGTCGCTTTCGAAGGTCCAGTGTGAGCGTCCCCTCGCGCAGTGCCGCCAGGACGGTGTCGTATTGGCCCGGCGATGTGACCACCGCGACAAATTCGTGATTCTTGGCAGCCGAGCGAATCATGCTGGGGCCGCCGATGTCGATGTTTTCGACCGCGTCATGCCACGAGCAGTTGGGGCGGGCGACGGTCGCTTCGAACGGGTAGAGATTGCACACCACGATTTCGAAGGGAAGAATGCCCTGTTCGCGCATCGCTTGGGCGTCGGCCGGCAGGGTCGGTCGCCCCAACAATCCCCCATGGACGCGGGGATGCAGCGTTTTGACCCGGCCATCCATCATTTCGGGAAAGCCGGTGTAATCGGAAATATCGATCACCGGCAAGTCCTTCTCCAGCAGGAATCTGCGGGTTCCGCCGGTCGAAACGATTTCGAATCCCAGGGCGGTCAGGCCCGAGATGAAAGGGAGTAATCCGTCCTTGTCGCTGACACTGACCAGAGCGCGACGGGGGGAGTCGGCGGGAACCGTAGAGAAATTTGACATGGCGACTAAAGAGTGACAAACACAAAACTCGGAAAATCCGGATTTCGGTTGCCTAGAGGTCCGTGTGAGCGGGCGCAAAACAAAGCGAGCTTGGTCACATGGACCAAGCTCGCAGACTCAACAGCCTAGTTCAACCCGCGTGGGCCGGAACCACAACAGGCGAACCACGCAGGTTCAACTACGACTTCTTGCGACGAGCGATGAACGCCAGACCAGCAGCGCCGGTCAACGCCAGAACGAGAGTTCCGGGTTCGGGAGTTCCCGAAGTGGCCTTGAGGAACGAAAATTCGACGTCAGAACCGGCGATACCGGCTCCATTTCGGTTGTCAAACTTGAAGTCCAGCGAGGCAACTTTCGTGAAATCAACACCGGTGAAGACCGAGAAGTTGATAATATGAACGCCGTCTTGTGCCTTCAACAATTCAACGTACGAGAAGCTGTTACCGAGCGTGTCGCGCACGGTCGTGGTCATCGTCTGGGCCGTGAGATTGCCATTCGACGCGTTGATGATGAAATCGGAAAACAAGAAATTCGTGTTCGTGCCGCCACCGGTCAAATCGACATTCAGGCCGGTGTTGGAGAACGTGCCATTGGCGTTGCCGTCGTAGTGCAGACGGCCAAGGCCACGACCGGTGTTCGAGTTGTTGTCAACCGTGAACACGTGCTTTGAGCCGGTTGTGTTGAGAGTTCCGGCTTCAATCGTACCGACAGTACGTGTCACCGAGTACTCACGGGAGTTACCCAGAATGCCGGCACCCGTCTTGCTTTGAACCGACGTGCCATTGGTATTCCGGATGACCGTCGACCCGCCATTCGGGTTGTTGAAATCGTCAATCAGAACCGGGGCGGCCATTGTGGTCGCCGAAAAGCCAACCGCCAAAACGAACGCGCCAAAAGCGCGCTTCAAACTCACCATGTGAAACTCCTGTGTACAAAGGTCAACGAATTCCGGGCGGAGACTACCTCCAGCGACACTGCTGAAGTCGCAGCCTACACCTCACTCACCTCGGCTACCCATCACTTCAACCTCGGCCCGCAATTGAGATTGACGAAACAGGACCCAGGGCCATCCGAAGTTGTTTTAACTCGCCACACAGAACCAGGCACGCAACTCACCCAGCCGGTTCACCCGGCCCTCGGAATCGCAAACCAACTCCTGCGACGAACCTCCACAACACCGCTCAAACCATGGCCACCGAGATGACCACAATCTCCACGCACAAAACGCTGGCCCGCACAACACGCCGCACACTACACACACCCGATGTCCTGTTCTGCGATCGCGAGAATCCGGCCTCGAAACACACAGAACCTCTCCATCGAGCGCGGTGGAAATGCTACGCTGTGAACCGATTCTATTCCGTCGATCTGTACATTGCAACTCTTGAAGACCATTTTTTTTATTGACCTGGAATTGTATCCGAATTTCTCCGGATTGGACTCAACGTCGACGTGGTACCGCCCCGGTCGATTCCCTTCACCGCCTTGTTCGCCGAATTCGTACTTCCGTATAATCCCCGAAACCCGTTGCCACCCTCCTCGTTTTGCAAAACATCTCTCTGGAGTTGTCGCCGTGCTCGTTCCGATGGAACTCTCTCGCATCATCATCAGCGACCTGAACGAGCAGCAGGTCGTCTGGTTGCGAGAAATCGACGGTCCCCGATCGTTTGCGATTGTGATCGGAATCTTCGAGGCGGCGAGCATCAATCGCCACGTCAAGGGGGAGGAGGCCCCGCGACCGCTGACGCATGATCTGCTGTGCAGTGTCGTGGAGGGGCTGGGAGGCGTTTTGGAAGATGTGGTTATCACCAACCTCCAGGATCATACCTACTACGCCCTGTTGCGAATTCGCCACAACGGAGATCTCGTCGAAATCGACAGCCGGCCGAGCGACGCCATTGCCCTGGCGGTCCATTACAAGCCCGCTTTGCCAATTTTCGTGGACGACTCCGTCCTGGAACAGGCGGCGAACGCCTGATCTGGGCCTTGGTTTTGTCGATCCCTCGTCAGTTTTTTGACGGGCGCGGCTCCCCGAAAATATTTCGTTTCCGGCTGTACGAGGTAGAACTACCGTGAGCGGCACGAATTGAGACGTTTCGCGCCCGAGACCCCTGCCCCCTTGGGGGGCAGGTGAATGAGATCGAGGGCTAACCCCGGGTGCCAGCACGGGGCGAAGACCCCTTGCCGGCTCGTCCGGCAGGTGAATCAGTTCTGCGCTCAGATGCGTGTCGATGGCGTTGGTTTGCATTCGATTTGATCCCTGCCAGGGTCGCCAATTGGCTTCCAAACGACGATTCATTGATCGACAGAATTCTTTGTCGGGCGTACCTCCGGGATGCACCGAGGGTTGCGCCGCGATAAAACCTTTAAAACCACGGATTCGATTTTGGACGCGACAGTTTCGTTTGACGCCGATTCTGTCAGACAGAGCGAGGATCTCATTCACCAATCCACACGAGCCGGATGGGGTCCGGGGACACGAAACGTCTGATTTGACACCGTGCGGAGTATAACCGTGCTGCCGAAGCGGCAGCGCCCGGGGTCGGTCGCGTGGCCCAGGGGCGCGTTTTTTCGCACCGGGCGCACATCGGGGCAGGCACTCAGAGAGGGCCGCCTACGTTGTTTCAGTTCTTATCACCCAGCGCGGGGGGTGAAAGTCGATGCCGCAGATAGCCGGCCCGGGCCGCGTTTCGATCGGCCGAATCGAGCGTCGCTTTCCGCAGCTTCTGCAAATGGGCCGGCTGTGTATGAATGAACAGTTCGTTGACCGTGGGAATCGACAAATCGTCAATAAACCCCAAATTCACCCCCATCCGCACACTCGACAACAGGTCCATTGTCTCCTGCGAACTGATTGACTGCGCCGACCGCAGCAGACCATACGCCCGCGAGATTTTGTCGTGCAATTCGGCCCGATTGTCTTTCACGAGCGCCGACCGCACCTTGCGTTCGTACAGAATGATGTTCGGGATGACATCCTTCAAACTGCGAATCAGCTTCTCTTCACTTTTCCCCAGCGTGATCTGGTTCGAGATCTGGTAAAAATCCCCC